>JAIPFV010000032.1 GCA_021736475.1 Spirochaetia bacterium
AGTCGGGAAAGCGGTCAACCTCAGTCAGGAAAGGTATCGTGGAGTAAGTGCTCTACTGAAAAAGGCTATCACCGTCGATTATGAAATCAGATACATCTGTGATGAGTAGTGAAACTACTGATTTCTTAAAACAATTGGAACTCGAAAATGAGGGCACCCTGGAGTGGAAAACCTATGCTTTCCTGCTTCAGGAGCAGAACAGTAGAATTATTACGAAGGGAGGACTGCTCTATATTGTAGGGGGTAAACTCATTTTTGAAGATTTTGCTTCTGAACGTCCGCTTAATCGCTTGATAGGTTCTTCACGCAGCACTTACCGAAAAACGAAACTGTATGCTGCTCTGGACTCAATTACAGCCCTGCAGCCGGTAGCCCGCCGTGATGCGGTGCGGGTACTGCTGGGTAAACGCTCTATAGAGCAGTTAAAATCCCCACACAAACTTCAGCGATTGATTGACCGAACGGTGTATGCAGTTCATTTTGATGACGGAAGTGTGTGGTTCTGTGAAATGTATGATACAGGTAATTTAGACAGCTTTTTACCTCACTAAGAGGTTGGGGTATAAAAACCGGATATATTAAAAGGAGTTAGTATGAAAGCATTTAAGGCTTACGATATTCGCGGAGTATACAACCAGGATTTTACCGCCGAAGACGTATATAAAATAGGATTTTTTCTCCCCCGTTTACTGAATACCGACAAGGTCTTAGTAGGCAGGGATGTACGCAGCAGCACAGAGGAAATCTTCGAAGCCCTGAGCCGCGGAGTAAATGATGCCGGGGCCGACATCTACGACATGGGGCTCGCCACTACCCCTATGGTCTATTTCGGGACCGCTCATTTCAACTTTGATGCATCGGTACAAATAACTGCCAGTCATAACCCTAAAGAGTACAACGGACTAAAGGTATCCCGCAGCGGCGCCCTCCCAGTCGGTTATTATTCAGGACTTGCCGATCTTGAACAGCTAATCACATCCGGTATAATTGAGCCTGCAGAGAAGCGGGGAACGATTGTACCCTTTGCAGTCAAGGATGCATACGTTCAGTTTCTAAAGCAGTATGTACCGGAAGATCTTTCTTCCCTGAACTTGACGGTAGACTGTTCCAACGGAATGGCAGCCTTATTGATAAAAGACTTGCTGGGCGAGGAGCCGCATTATCTTTTCGACACCCTGGACGGCACCTTTCCAAACCATGCACCGAACCCCTTGGAAGAGGAGAATGTGCGCGACCTTAAAGACTGGGTTATGAAAAACAGCAGCGATGTTGGGATTATCTATGATGGTGATGCCGACCGGGTTATGTTTGTAGATGAGAAGGGGAAATTCATTCCGCCGGACCTCATTATCGCCGTTCTCGGCCGTTATTACCTTGAACGGGAAAAGGGGCCGGTACTGCAGGACATACGAACATCCCGCTCAGTCTCGGAGTACATTGAGAAGTTAGGCGGCACTCCCCATACGTGGAAAGTTGGGCACGCCTATGCCAAGCTGAAGATGCGCGAGCTCAATGCGGTCTTCGGAGGAGAACTCGCCGGCCACTACTATTTCCGCGACTTTTACAATTGTGACTCGGGTATCCTGGCCAGCTTGCTGGTACTGCAGGTAGTACTGGAAGTAAAACAAGAAGGAGTTAGCCTAAGTCAACTCATAGACGAGATCAAAGTGTATGCGAACTCCGGTGAAATAAACTTTCGGATTGAAGAAAAAGAGGCTGCCATGGAGGCCTTAAAAGAGCATTTCAGTGCACAGAAAAAGCCCTCGGCTCTGCTTGACTTTGACGGCTACCGAATTGAATACCCGGACTGGTGGTTCAATGTGCGGCCCTCAAACACCGAGCCCTATCTCCGGCTGGTGGTAGAAGCTCCGGACCAGCAGCAGCTCGAGGGGCGGCTGGAAGAAATCCGAGGCGTACTAAAACAATTTGAAAATTAGGAATAGATAAGGCTGCCTGAGATGAATCTTAAGCAGCCTTTTTTGAATTTTACGTTAGTATATTTGTCATATTTAAGTATGAATAGTATATTTAAAGCATGATACAGAGAAAACTTAATTTACAAGGGGCAACCTGCCCATCATGCGCTTACTCTATCGAACATTATGGGCGTAAACTATCTGGAATAGAGGATATTAAGGTAGAAGCAGGTCTGAATGAAGTCCGGGTAGATATGAGCATTCATGATGAAGCCGCCCAGGATGAACAGCTAAATAAACTAGTCAAATTAGTACATAATTTGGGTTACGACGCCTCCATTGCATCCGGTTAATTTTTCAGGTATAAAGGTTGTATATAGAATAACCTGGAGATGCTTATGCGTGTACTTTTAGTCGGAGGAGCCGGTTACATCGGCAGCCACGTCTCAATGGCCTTCTTGGAAAAGGGACATCAAGTTGGAGTGTTTGACAACCTGTCCAGCGGGCTGCGTACAAATATTCATAAAGATGCTCAGTTTTTTGAAGGGGATGTCTTAGATCAGCAAAGATTATCTGCCGTTTGTGCAGAGGGCTGGGATGCGGTAGTTCATTTGGCTGCTTTTAAGGCTGCCGGTGAGTCGATGGTTAGCCCTGAAAAATACTCAATCAACAACATCAGCGGTTCGCTTAACCTTATGATAGCTGCAGCTCAACATGATATACAAACCTTTGTGCTTTCCTCATCAGCTGCAGTGTACGGCGAACCGGAATACCTGCCGGTAGATGAGGCCCACCCAACTAAGCCCAGCAATTATTACGGCTTCACTAAACTTGATATAGAGCGCAATCTGGGGTGGTACGATCAACTGCGCGGGCTCAAATATGCCTCCCTGCGTTACTTCAATGCCGCAGGCTACGATCCAGAGGGGCGCGTCACCGGTATTGAAAAAAATCCCGCTAACCTTATTCCAGTTGTTATGGAAGTAGCAATTGGTGAACGGGAAGAGCTGCTTGTATTCGGCGATGATTATGATACCAAGGACGGAACCGGGGTTCGCGACTACATTCATGTAACCGATTTAGCCGAAGCCCATGTAAAAGCTGCTGAACAGGTCGCTGCAAGCAGAAACAGTATGGTGGTCAATCTTGGCAGCGAAGCAGGCTTGAGCGTTCTGGAGATCGTTGAATCGGCCCGGAGAATTACAGGTTCTAAGATCCCCCTGAACATAGTAGAACGACGCGCAGGAGATCCAGCTAAACTGATTGCATCAGCTAAACTGGCATCAGAGCTGCTCAATTGGAAGGCTCGTTACAGCAGTGCAGAAGAAATAATCGAAACCACTTGGCGGGTGTATAAAAAGGCCCATGGATAAACAGGTCCTTACCACTGCCCGAGAGCGAATGCACGGTTTCTGCCGGGTGTGCCCGGTATGCGACGGCCGTGCCTGTAGGGGAGAAGTCCCTGGAATGGGAGGAACCGGCACCGGTTCCGCTTTTATGGAGAACCTTCAGGCTCTCGGCCGGATCAAAATAAATATGAGAACTATCCACTCGGTTCACGCCCCCGATACGGGAATTAAGCTGTTGAACCGCTCTCTCAATATGCCGATTCTTATCAGCCCTCTGGGAGGGGTCCATTACAATATGACCAGGGATCTGAATGAGAAAGAGTACATCGCGGCAATGGTTGGAGGAGCGGCCCACGCTGGAACCCTGGGTGGCACCGGAGACGGGGAGGTGCCGGAGATTTTCGAAGCTGCTATTGATACTCTTAAAAGTTATCCCTCAAGGGGCATTCCATTTATTAAACCCTGGGAGGATGCCCAGCTTTCACAGCGAATTGCACAACTGCAGAGTATCGGATCAGAGATTTGCGGGATGGATATTGATGCAGCCGGTTTAATTACACTCAAAGAGCTTGGGCAACCGGTGTATCCCAAAACGCCTACAGAAATTAGAAAAATAATCAGTAGGTCGAAAATGCAATTTATCCTGAAGGGAATTATGACCCCCGACGAAGCGAGAATAGCGGTTGATGCCGGGGCGTCCGCAATTGTTGTTTCTAATCACGGCGGCCGGGTGCTCGATCACACTCCCGGTACAGCTGAAGTGCTGCCCGGAATTGTAGAGGCAGTCAATAGCTCTATCCCAGTTCTGGTTGACGGAGGTATCCGCTCCGGTGCGGATGTATTCAAAATGCTTGCACTTGGTGCAACTGCAGTTATGATCGGCCGACCCATGGCAATTGCAGCTATAGGCGGTGGTGCCGAAGCTGTTTCTACTAAATTACGAGCACTGCAGGCGGAGCTGGAACAGGTAATGATAATGACCGGTGCATCTGATCTGAGTTCGATCAACCCGGCCCACATCAGGATGTAAGCGAATAGCTGGACAGCAATAGCTTGGACATTTTATGTTTGTAGATTTTCTGTATTTTGCTTCAGCGACTTGACTTTCATTATCCAAACACTAATAAATAACATAAGGAGGAAGCACAACATGTTTGATTGGGTACCATTTGAAAAGCACGAGGGCTCCTGGAAGGACAAAGATGTAATGTTATTGGCACTCTCTACCTGCGCTTTTTGTAAGCGTGGAATGGAGTATCTGAACAATAAGGATATCGAATATAGGTACGTCTATGTGGACACACTGTCTCCGGAGCAAAAAAAACAGCTATCCAGTGAATTTAAGGAAAAATTCGGCCAACGAGGATTGTATCCTACACTAATTGTAGATAACTCCGATTATCAACTTGGTTTCATTGAAAAAGCGTGGAGCAGAGCTCTAGGCCTTGATAGCTGAGGGCACATGCAGATGAAGCATAATGATCAGAATACTGACAAAACGCTTGAGGATGTCATTGATTTTATACATAGGGCCGCCCGGCAGTACAACTGGGCGGTGGTTCCGGATGAGCATTTTCTGCATGATTTAGCTCAAGGGCTGCTTCAAAACTACCAGCGATTCGGATTCTTTCAATGCCCCTGTCGCGACAGCTATGGTAACCGCGAGCAAGACCGAGACATTATGTGCCCCTGTGTCTACTGTTTTGACGATATTGCGGAGTATGGGCAGTGCTACTGCGGTTTGTTCCTCTCCCATCAGTTCGTCGCTTCGGGAAAATTCCCCGAAGCAATTCCAGAGCGGCGACCGGATGAAAATTTTCCCTACTAAGAACTCACCGGCCTCTATCCAGCTCAGCGCAGCTTATCGCAGCTGCAGTATTGAATCCCTCAGCTGCTGCCACCAGCTCCCCTCTTCCACCGGTTCTTTGATCAGAATTGGGTAGCTGCGAATAAGCTTTTGACCACTTGTAATTAAGGTACGGCCTATCTCCTCCCCGCCCATCAACGGCGCAGATAGGGGAAGGTCAAGTTCATGCCGTACTTCTAAAACTGCAGCCACATCCAACGGCAACACTAATACTTCGGGCGCATGCAGCTGAGCATGAACGGTATTCCTGCTGCCCTTCCATACCCGCAGTTCCGGCAGGCTTGGGAACTCTGGTTCCACCCGTGTAAAGTGGTAGAAACCGTATGACAACAGATTCACCCCGTCAATAGCACGGGTAAAGGCTCCTTCGCGTATATTTTCACCCGGGCCACCTAAGATTACCGCTACCACTCGGCGATCACCTGCCATCGCCGACAGCGCAATATTATATCCTGACTCATCAATGTAACCGGTTTTCAAACCATCAACCCATGGATGGCGACCGATAAGTATATTGTAATTTTCTTGAGTAATTGGCCCATAACTCGACTGTGCACCGTCCTGTAATATCTTGTCGGTGGGATAAGTAAACTCTTTCTGGCTGTGCAGCAGCTCAAGGGACTCCGGATGGCTACGGATGTAGTCAAGACAAAAGAGTCCGAACTCCTTAGCAGTTACATAACTCTGTGCGTTTAAACCCGCCGGATCTCGGAAGTGAATATTATCAAATCCCATTTTTTCAGCTTCCCGGTTCATTGCTTCCACAAACTTTTCTACTGATCCGGAAACCACGCGGGCCAGCATGTGGGCTGCATCATTGCCGGAAGGAACCGCAAGGCCTCTCATAAGCTGCAGTACGCTTACCTCCTGCCCTTTCTCGATAAACATCAGAGAAGAGCGCCGGGGCATATTGGAAAAATCATCCCCCGCCTCAACCTCGATACGTGAGTCCAACTTGATCCTGCCTTCCTCAATAGCCTTAAAAGTGAGGTGCAGAGTCATCAGCTTGGTCATCGATGCTGGGGGAATTCTGATATCCCCGTTTTTTTCATATAACAGTGTGGATGTTTCATAATCATACACTGCCGCTGCCTTCGACATGATCTGTGGCTCCAACTCACCGGAGAAAGCAGCACTAAGGCTGTTCGCAAAAAGAAAAATTGTTACTAATGCTAGTGTGCTTATACGCATGTTATGTCCTTTGAGACTCAGATTAGTTTCGCCTGCCGCGTAGCGGCAACCGAAACGACGAAAATAGCCGGATACGGCTATTTTCTTATTAGCTTAAGTAGTGCGTTGATGATACCAAAAAATGATATTTACATCACTCCTCTAACAGGATATAGTGCTGGACAGTAAAAAGAATTAACATGGAACCGACACTAATTGCCTCTGTTATAGGAATAATCGCCACTACTCAAATCCACATCTCTAAGGGCCTTCAGAAGTACGGCATCGATGCCCTGCGCCCGGAACAGGACCGGAACCATCCTGTAGACCACCAGCGGCGTAAAAAAATCGCCTACTTCAGCGGTATAATCCTCAACAATCTCGCTTTTCTGTGGGTCCTAATCGCAAATCTCTATGCACCAACCTCCTATTATACCAGCATGTTCGGCTTTGGGCTGGTAGTACTGATGCTATTTTCCGAGCACGTCCTGCGTGAAAAACATACTGCTCTTCAGCATATCGGAGCCTTTATTATTGCCGCCGGTACCATTTTGATTGGGCTCAGCCGTAACACCAGTGAAGTTCCTCCGATGAGCGCGGTTGAGCTGAATACGGTTCTAACTTTTCTGGCTATCTATTTTCCGCTCAATTTCCTATTGCTTGGTCTGGCGCTCAAGAGGCGTTGGAAGCGTACCTTAGGAGTACTGTTCGGGACACTCACCGGCTGTGCAGCGGCTATGGACCCGATCTTGAAGGGAATTGGGCAGAGCTTTGGTACTGATATCCGGCTTATACCCCATACTTCAGCAGGGTGGATCATCTTTCTCGCCAGTTTTCTCTTCGGGGCAATCGCCTTTTCATTTACTCAAATCGGTTTCTACAAACACGCTCGAACCTCTACCCTAGTTGCTTTCCATAACATTACACTTATTCTTAACCCGCTGCTGCTCCTCACACTCTCATTGCCCGGTTTCTCTCTGACAAGACTTCAATTAGCCGGAGTACTGGTGGTAGTGGCCGGCATAGCGCTCATGTTCTCGGAAGCAACCTTCTCCCTTCTATTTAATACAAAAAATAAAATCGGCGATAAGTAACTATAATAGCAAGACTATTGGGGCAATTGCGCGAGGCGATTGTCTTAAGCCCTTATTTCTTTTATACTCAAAACAGGGTGGATACTGTGCAAAATTTTGAACAAATAGAAACTGAAGTATATAAAGCCGGGCAAATGGCTCGATCCCAGCAACGGGAAGTAGTACGAAGCTATAAGGAAGACGGTTCTGTATTGACAGAAGTCGATCTGGCAATTGAAAAACAGCTGACTACTGTAATTCGAGAAGAATTTCCCGATGCAAATATTGTAAGTGAAGAATTTCCCAGCGAGTTTCGCTCAGGCCGGGATTATACTTTTACCATAGACCCTATAGACGGAACTGATACTTTCAGTCAGGGTATGCCCGGATGGTGTGTGGCAGTTGGAATATTAGATGCAGAGCTGGAACCGATAGGCGGTATTATTTCCGCACCCAGGTGGGGCAGCGACCCGGATTACGGGGTGTTCTTACGCCTGTTGCCGGGAAACCGGCTAAAGATCGATGGTATGCCCGTCACTTCCGATGCAGAAAAAGATGTTCCCGGGACGCAGCTGATGGTCGGCTCAAAGGTACATCGAAAATACGATTTGTCCCCTTTCCCAGGCAAAGTCAGAAGTATTGGCAGCTCTATTCTGCACATTATAAGCCCTCTTATCCACCCGGTAGTCTTGGGGGCTTTGATTCCTCCCGCCTACATCTGGGATATTGCTGCAGCTCACGGTATAATTCAGAACCGCTCCTACACTTTAGAGTATGTCAATGGAAGCTCTGTGCAGTATGCAACGATGGTCCACCGTCAGACCGCAGAGCACCATATGCTTTGCGGCACAAGAGGCAGTATAGCCAACATTAAAAAGCATATTCCCCTTTGAACATCTAAAACAAAGAAGTAGAGATGGAGAGATGCTCATAGCGATTAAACATATACTTACCTAAGTAGACAAAAGGGGTATCCAAGGCTGCCACAATCCATTTCAATAAGTAGGTGGTTATCATTATCTCTAAAAGTACTCCAGTTGAGAAAACTCCGTAAAAAGCGATTAAAGTAAAAATAAGAGAATCCAACAACTGACTTACCATAGTGCTAAGGTTATTTCGCAGCCAGAGGTACTTTGTAGCAGGCCATTTTTTCTTCCACAGATTAAAGGCCCAGATGTCGTGACCCTGGGAGACTCCGTAGGCGATGAGACTGGCCAACATTATACGCGGAAGAAACCCAAAGACAGTTACAAGGCTCTCATGGGCAAAGTCCTCAGCCGAAGGCACAAAAAACAGGGCAAGGTTCATTAAAAGGGTAAACATTATCAATGAAAAGAAGCCGATAACCACCGCCCTCCCGGCCTCTTTCTTCCCGTAGTTTTCGTTGAGAATATCGGTTACCAGAAAACTCGAAGCATATACAATATTCCCTAAAGTAGCGGTAATACCAAAAAGCTCGATAGTTTTGGTCACCTGAACGTTAGCAACCATCACTGCAACAGGGATCCATATAAACAATCCCAGCCGACCCCATATTCGGTATGCCAACAGAATTGCTCCGAAGTTCACAAATAGAAGTACAATCCACAGCAATTCATTCAAAATTATATCTCCTCACTATATCTCCTCCTGGGCTGTTTTAATGTTGCTGAACAGGGCTTCATCACTTTTCAGATTTTTAAGAAGTTTTGAGAGGACCCGACTATGGGCTTGAGTCGGATTAATGCCCCCATCCTTTACCGCAGCACTCTCGTAACTGTAAATAGAACGCCCTTTATACTCAAGACTTACCACCGCCCACGCCTGGGCCATATCCGGTGCTCCCTCGATGTACTTGGGAAAGTCCTCTACAAATAAATCCACCTTAAGATTGAATCCACCGGGCAACTCCTGCGGAGAAAACTCGAAGGGAAGGTCCTTATTTAAAAAGAGAGCTTTTACTTCACTCTCCACCGACCTTTCTACCTCGCTATTCTTAAGTTCTACCAGTAATCCTGCAGGAACCATATTCACTTTTACCGCCAGTTCCTCATATGCAGAATTAAGCTTTTGGCTTTCAAGTGCTTTAAATGCATCCACTTCAGGCCGGATTAAAAGTGTGCTGTCCCCAGGCGCCGAAAGACCTTCCGGCAATTGCAGTAAAAACTGCCCCCGGGAATCAGTAGTAGTCTCTGCAAGCTTTTGCCCTGCCTTGTCTTTTAGCACAATTTTTATTGGTCCCGATTGGGATGTCAGGCCACTGCGCAGGGTTCCTTCAACTGCCAAAGGCTCTCCAATCTGCAGTTCAACTGTATCCCGGACTAAACTAATACGCAGTGAGTCGGCGTGTTGCCGAATTGCATTGAGTACAATATCACTGAGGTTGCCCCTCTCTCCAAGCAGGCTCCCGTTTAACTCTTCCCCAAAGGAGACCTCTGCTATCAGACCATAGCTGCGGACCAGACGTTCGATTCTATCAACAAAGGGAGATTCCTCAGTGGAAAGCACCTTATCAAGCAATCCCTTTACTCGTGTCACGACCTCCTGACGACGCTGCTCTTGAATCTGCTCCCATTTATCCCTGCTAAGGCGCATATAGACCCAGTATCCACTGCTTGGGCAGTAATAGGTATCTACAGTTTCTATATCCTGTAGATTGGTTTCAACCGATTGATTGACTAACTCCTCAACCTGCTGGGAGTACTCTCCCCCGCTGCTGCTGGAAGTAGCAACCTCTAATTCACTGTATATAGTGGTTGATATACGGGTAGCCAGATCCGTTCGAGCACGTGCTTCAGCTACCGGTCTGTCTTCGGCTTGGCTGCCGGTATGAGCTGATCCTACCCCGACATAATATCCTTCCTGTTCAGGACTCCTCATCCAGTCCGGTTCCGGAGGACACTGAGGAGCTGAAGCACAACCGGTAAAACCAATACCGCCCAGGATTAACAACAAGGTGGCCGCACCTGCATAGGAACCTCTCCATCTTTTCATAATTTCTTTTCCCCCTTATTTAACGGGACATACAGCCAAGCTATAGTGGGTATTTCCATCGCTTGAAACCCATCTATCAATAACATAAAAACCACGCACAGTTGTATCGGTGATCTGTAGATTCAACTGCTGATATGCACTTCCCTGATATTCTTTCTCTAAATCATCCCTTTTTTGCTTTACTTCGATATCAAGCTGCTTCGCTATAGCGGCCAAAGCTTGGCGATCTGACTGGAGGAAAGATTCTGCAATGAACATGTGCCGCCCGGAAGTCCCGACGGCCACGATATACCCCTCATAAGAAGGTGGATTGAGAAACCATTGGGGTACAGTATCCGTTACTTCAGTCTGCACCTTAAACCCGGTTATTTGAATCCCCTTTAAAACTCCCGAAAAATACGAGCCCTGTACATCCTGATAGTGATCGGTAATTTTAATTTTATCAACCATAGACCGTACCAAACTTTTATCGATGTCCACTTCTACCTGTTCTCTATATCCCATATCTCGATTATTGCTTTGGGTAAGAAACTTGGCGGTTACCCCAGCTTCTCGATACATTGCAGCCTGTCGGGCAAGCAACATGTGCCCCATTCTGTACTCATTTTCACGATTAGCCATTCTAGGGACTGCCGCAAAAAAAGTCGGACTCCCTTTATCCGGAACCGTGGTTAACAGATTGCGATATGGGGACTGGTGGAAATCGATAAGCCCTGATACTTCGACAATCGGAGGCCGCTTCGGCGCAAGGTTTTCGGGTTCCTGATTCGAATTAGTGCGCTCAACAGGCTCAGGAGCATTGGCTTCTGAATTGTTAAATATGCTACCACTGGTACAGGCAAGAATCATCATTCCAAATATGGCCATCAGCAAAAAAAACTTGCAGATATGAAGTATTCGATAAAGCATTTAGTACTCTCTTTATTTTGTATATATGATGAATAAGAGTATAGCAAATAGTAAGGACAATTTCTATTCTGGTGCTTTCAAAAACAAAGGCATTTCATAAATTAAGGGGATTGGTTGGGTGATACAAAACAAAAGAAGGCCGCCTTACATGCGATAAGCGGCCTTCTTTAATAAAGAAATTATTTTGGAGTTACTCTCCCTTCACCGGATCCGACTTGGTCGGATTATTTTCGGTTTCATACTCCAGACGCTCTAAAGCCTTCTCGGCTTTGAACTCTGCAAAAGCTGCTCCTTCACTGCGCTCAAAACTCTCTGCAGCTTCTTCAAAGGAACTAAGCATACTCTCTTTGTTATAGACCATCAGAACCCATACACCACCGTCTTCCATAGGATGACGCTGCTGAGTAATCGCCCCATTGAGGGTAGTATCAGTTACCTGACGTGTAATGGTTTCAGCAAACTCAATTAGCTGGGTATCATCTCCAACGCCTGATTCCTGAGCGTAAGAGGTTACAGCACTCTTGATTTGTGCATCAATTTGGTTCGCTATATCGGCTCTTGCATTGGCCTCTGCTACTTTTATAGAGAGGGGCAGAGAGGATTGTTGAGCGTACCCAACACCGTAGATTGCATCTGAGGCAACCGGGGGATTCATAACAAAATCTGGCAGATTTGAGGTATCTGTTTTTTCCTGCTCGGGCTGTTGCGGTGCGCTTTCTTTGTCACCAGCACAGGAGAATAGCAAAGCTACAGCGAGTAAAGCGGTAATCAGCAAAATACTCTTTTTCATAGATCAACTCCTAACTAAGTTTTATAGTTTACAAAGAAAGAGTAACGCTATTATCCAGAGTTTTCAAGGTTTTTCAAATATTTCGCAGTATTTTCACAGGTAAATGACTTTATTTGTTTTTTTCTGAGGAACCTATACTTTTGAGGCTTGAGAGCCTCTGCTAAAGCTCCCTGTAAAGTAAAAGTCTTTGACAGCTTTGAGGAGGATGTGTATAGTCTAATTATGGCCAAGGAAAAAACTTACTATTATTTAATAGACAAACTGAATGCCGCAAATGCCGATACCTTCAAAAAAGCATTACAAACGGTCGATTCCATCAAAAGCATCACAATTCGGCCTAATGAAGGTACGGTTGAACTTGTCTCCACCCGCAATCCGGAAGATTCCGTTAAAATTGCATGTGATATCGCTGAAACTCAGTTTAGAGTACGTATAAAGCGTCGTTAGGACAATTTCGGGTATTGCTTTTCAGCTGTCCAGCCCTGCTTCTCAGCCATAGCCTTCAGGGCATCCGCCACTGTATCCCTGGCAACCACCACAAGAGTACCCTCAAAATCTGCAAGCATCATATCCAGAACCTGCCGATGGCCTCTGCCGGCCATTTCTAAAGGACCAACTTCGTCAAGACAGACTAAATCAGCGGCAGCCGCAGCATGTATGCAGCGCCGGGTGAAATCTAAGCCTGATTCAAGCAGCACAAAGCGCCCGACATGCTGAACCCCCTCCTTTAAGTTCATCTTTACAGCTGCTTCCGAGCTTCTTACCAATGGATAGCACTCTTTAGAAATCAGATCACATACGTCGTAGCCTATTTTTCGACCCTTTTCGTATAAAGCTTCGGCTGTTATTCCTCCCACAGTCCGGCCTTTCCGCTTATAATTGGCAACTAATCTGTGCAGGTAAGTTGTTTTCCCGCTGTTCACCGGTCCGGTGATTATAATTATGCTACGCACAATTGCAATATTTCTCCTTAGAATCTACACTGCTCTGTATAGTATGCAGTATGCAGCATCTTTCGTTGGTTGGTCAAATACAGGTAAAACCCATCTCATCACACAGCTCACAAGGCTGTATACCGCTCGAGGACTACTAGTGGGAACCATCAAACGAGGTCATTCACCCCCCAGTTTTGAAACAGCAGGCAAGGATACTGATCTCTTTTTTCAAAACGGAGCCGAACAGGTTGCTTATTTATCTGATTATGGAGGGTTTATCAGATTCAAATCCACCCCCTCCCTTGAACAGCTAAAATCTGATTTTCAGAACTGTGAAGTCCTGCTAATAGAGGGATTCTTGCTGCCGGAAGTACCCTGCTTCGAACTGATCAGCTCTGCAGAACAACTGCCGAACACAAAATTTCCAAAAGAGAAACTTACTGCCTGTATTACGAATATGGCGACAAGCACAGCCTCTGTTGATGCTGCAGAAAGTAGTTCTCTGCTGATTTTGCCGGGATCGGAGCCTGAGATTATAGTTAAATTTTTGGAGGAACTATGGAACGCAAAGTAAGTATTAAAGTGAACGGGAAAAGAGTGCCGACAAATAAGTTTGTACACCAAATTATAGAAAATATTATTGTCAGTATAGTTGATGCACTTCATGACACCGATGCGAATGGCACTATAGAAATTAAAGTGGAGCCTCGTCCCTTAAAAAAGGACGAGGAAAATACCACTTAGGCTTAGGCTACCACTTAATTGGACGTTCAATGAACTCCTGCAGCGCCTCATATCCACGGGTAGAAGCCGTGCGTTCAATAACTACGGTGAGCTCGGTCATAGTTGAGATAATTTCATACACATTTATATTTTCCCAGGCCAATTTCCTGAGCGCCTGAAATACAACCCCAGGGGTATGCAAAAAGTCACCTGAAAAAATAAGGGTAAGAGAGACCAAACCGTCTCTAAAATCGAGGTTTTCCTGCTCTCCTAAAAAATCTCGTACTTCCTTCTCATATTTGTCACTTACCGCAATACTGATCTCATCATTCCCGATGGTTACATTTAAAAAATCCCCACGACCCAGATTTACAATTCCGTACAACTCTTTTAACCGCGGCAGTAAATTCTCGGTTTTGCGCATATTAAAATCACATATATTAGTCTTCATTACTATTTCACAAGACAAGCGGTTTTCACGTATTACAGGGGTTTTGCGCTGGACATCGTCCGCGTACCGCCTTAAGGCCATAACAATAGCCGATTCTTTCACTTCTTTATTCAAAGATTGTTCTATAAGGGGTTTGAACTCTTCGGCTAAACTCCCATAACTAAGAATACCTCTTTCAAAAGCCTCCAATAAAAACGGTTTTTGCTTTAGCAACTTTTTAACCATACTGCTTACCGATTCCATCTATCTACCTGCCTGCTCAATATTTCTTAAACACTATGTTATAATATAAACTTAATGTTAACATGTAGACATTATACCACATATGAGTTAGAATGTACATAAGATCACTTAATAAACAAGGAGAAGAGTATGAACCGACCATTTAGAGGTGTATATACAGCTATAATAACCCCTTTTACCAAAACAGGAAATGTTGATGAAGAGGGACTTCAACGAATTATCGAAGACCAAATTCAAAATGGAATTGACGGATTAGTCCCCTGTGGAACTACCGGTGAGAGTCCCACTCTTTCCCATGAAGAACACGACCAAGTCATCGAATTAACGGTAAAGTATGCAAACGGAAGAGTGCCGGTTATTGCCGGAACCGGAAGTAACGCTACCAGCGAAGCAATCAGACTCTCAAAACATGCCCAGGAGGCAGGAGTCGACGCGCTGCTGCAAGTAAACCCATATTACAATAAACCTACCCAACGGGGCCTCTACCTTCATTTTAAGGCCATTGCAGATGCAGTTGATCTGCCTGTACTGGTATACAATATTAAAGGCCGAACCGGAATAAATGTTGAAACTCCTACACTGGTAAAACTGATGAATGACTGTGACAACATTCAAGGTGTAAAGGAAGCCTCCGGAAGTCTTGACCAAATGAAAGAGGTCATTCAAAATCGATCCAACGGCTTTAGTGTACTCTCGGGCGACGACAATATGACTTTGAGCCTATTACAGGCTGGCGGCGATGGGGTAGTTTCAGTAGCCTCTAACCTTATCCCCCGTCAGATGGTTGATTTTGTCCATGCCGCGTTGGATGGGAACTTTGACCAGGCACAGAAGGAAGAGGACCGCTTGATGGAGTTCTTCAAGGCACTCTTTTTAGAAACGAACCCGATTCCCATTAAAACTGCCATGGCTATGCGCGGATGGTGCGAAGAGAGCTTCCGGCTGCCTATGTGCGGTTTCTCCGACGATTCCCACTATAAAACTTTAGAAGGGATTCTAGATAGAATTGGAGCACCCAAGGCGCAATAAACTGGCGTTCAGACACGTGGGTATCATACCCACGCAATTGGGCTGCAGACATGTAGACACAAAAGTTACCAGCAAGCGCAGAAAAAAAATCGCTTGCTGGTTTTAGTAATGAGGTTTTACCAATGAGTATATTGCCCCCACTTAGTACACAGCCTATAACTCATAAAGGAGCAGAATGAATGGCGAGAATTAACAGCAACTACCGAAAATTAGCAGCAGGCTATCTCTTCCCAGAGATCGCGCGCAGAACCGAAACATATGTACAAGAACATCCAAAAACCAAGATTCGGAAGCTGGGAATAGGAAACACCACCGAACCTCTCACGGCAACAGTTCTCGAAGGACTACACCGGGGAGTAGATAAACTGGCAACGCGCGAGACCTACAGCGGATATGGAGATGAGCAGGGGGACAGCCGCCTCCGAGAAAAACTGGCGGAATACTATAAGAGACGCAATGTACAGCTGGACCCGAAAGAATTTTTTATTAGCGACGGCGCCAAACCCGACTCCGGTAATATTCAGTCAATCTTTTCACTTGATAATGTGGTGGCAGTGCAGGATCCGGCCTACCCCGTATATGTTGACTCAAATGTCATCAGCGGCCGCACCGGCGAACATGAACCCGAGCAGGGTCGTTACAAAGGCCTGCTGTACATGCCGTGCAACGAAGAAAACGGCTTTATCCCCTCACCACCACGCGAAAAGGCGGATATCATCTACCTCTGCAGCCCGAACAACCCAACCGGCGCGGTTGCCACCCATGCTCAACTAAAAAGCTTTGTCGACTATGCCCGGCAGCAGAAAGCGGTGATTATCTACGATGCCTCATACTCAGAATATATTGAGGATGATGCTCTTCCAAAGACAATTTATGAAGTTGAAGGGGCCGAAGAGTGTGCTATCGAGATTAACAGCCTTTCCAAGTTCGCCGGCTTTACCGGAGTACGGCTGGGCTGGTCAGTGGTGCCATCGGCTCTTACCGTAGAAGACAGTCGACCCGACGAGCTCCGCAGCATGTGGAACCGTCGTCAAAGCACCTTCTTTAACGGCGCCTCAAATATTGTGCAGGAAGGTGCCTTGTCAGTGTTCACCGAACAAGGCCTAAAAGAGAGTAGCGAGCTGGTAGAGTACTATATGGAGAACGCTCGTATTATCCGGCGGGGTATGCAGTCTCTCGGCCTGACCGCCTTCGGCGGAGATAACGCCCCGTACATTTGGCTGAAAGCCCCCAATAACCTGAGCTCATGGGAGTTTTTTGATAAGCTGCTGCAGGAGACAGGGGTTATCGGTACTCCCGGGGTCGGATTCGGTCCTGGAGGCGAAGGGTACTTCCGGCTGAGCGCTTTCGGTCACCGCGAAGATATTGAAGCGGCGGTTACCACTATTACAGACAACCTTACGTTATAAACTAAATAAATCCTGAAGGAGAGAATAATCCATGAGTGATAAAACATTTCCCTTTTCCCGAGAAAAATTAGAGGAGATTGCGGCTGAAATTCCGACTCCCTTTCACCTATACGACGAGAAGGCTATCAGAGAGACCGCCCGTTCCATGAACAAGGCCTTCGACTGGGTTCCAGGAGGCTTCAAGAACTACTTTGCTGTAAAAGCCTGCCCTAACCCGTCCATCATGCAGCTATTGAAAGAAGAGGGCTTCGGCTCCGACTGCAGCTCCCTGCCGGAGCTGGAGATGACAGATAGAGTCGGTATCTGCGGAGAAGATATCATGTTCAGTTCGAATGATACTCCGGCAGAAGAATATCAGCGCGCGAAGGACCTATGTGCGATAATCAACCTCGATGATATCACCCATATTGATTATCTGGAGCAGCATGTCGGAATTCCCGATACTATCTGTTTCCGTTACAATCCCGGTGATCGGCGCACCGGTAATGCAATTATCGGAGAACCGACTGAGGCAAAATACGGCCTAACCCATGAACAGATTTTTGAGGCCTATCGTATTATGAAAGAAAAGGGAGTAAAGAAGTTTGCCCTTCACACCATGGTAGCTTCCAACGAACTGAATCCCGACTACTTTATTGAAACCGCCCGTATGCTCTTTCAACTGGCGGCGGATCTGCAGAAAGAGGTCGGAGTACGGATTGAGATGATCAACCTTGGCGGAGGGGTCGGCATTCCCTATAAACCCGAAGAAGAACCGGTAGACCTTGAATACGTGTCCCGGGGAGTACAGAAACTGTATGAAGAGATTATAAAGCCCGCCGGCCTGGATCCAATGCGGATTGTCATGGAGTGCGGACGGGTTATAACCGGACCTCACGGCTATCTGATAAGCAGAGTCCGCCACCTTAGCCAAAAGTATAAAAGCTATGCCGGCTTAGATGCTTCGATGGCAAATTTGATGCGCCCGGCGGTCTACGGGGCCTACCATCATATTTCGGTTCCTGGGAAAGAGGATCAGCCTCATGATCATGTGTACGATGTGACCGGATCGCTTTGCGAGAACAACGACAAGTTTGCCGTTGACCGTTCCCTGCCGAAGCTGGAAGAGGGAGATTTAGTAGCGCTGCATGAGGCTGGCGCCCACGGGTATGCAATGGGTTTTAACTACAACGGTAAACTGCGCTCAGCGGAGGTGCTGCTGCAGGATGATGGAAGCTTCAGGCTGATTCGGAGGGCTGAGACGATCGACGACTATTTTGCTACTTTGCGCTTCCCAGGAGCCTCAGTTCCCCTGTGAGACCCGAGGTGACTGTCCCGAAGCTTATTGATTTTGTCGACGCCTATCGAGTTGGACATAATTAACATAAAGGCCGCCTTCAACTATATGCATATTTTGGAAGGTACTCCCCTCCTTTTTTGAGGGGGGTACACGATACAAGCGAAACCACAAGCCCCTCTCCCCGGGAGTAAGGTCAAGAAAAGTGACAAAGGGTCGCCACACGAAGCGGCATGCGAAACTAGTAATAAATAGGAGTTCTAGCCCTTTTAAGGTACACAGATTAGCTTAGACATTTTGAGGAGGTTCTAATTTTTAATCAAATGTATTTTTTCAAAACTAGCATTTTGAAAGTGTCTGAAATAACTCTTAAATTAGAACTGGGCATACAAAATTTTGTAGTTTACACAGTCTCAGGTTTTCAGATAAAGTGGGAGCATGACAACAGAGACTCTCCCGCGACTTGACAGTAATCCGGAACTAAGAGAGAAACTACTACAGTATTGCCGTCTAAAAAAAGGCGAGGTGTGGGAAGATCCTGAAGGACGCCACCGAGTAGGAGTACTTGATGCCGCCAAACAAGAGGATATCGAGCGTTTGTTTGATGGCCGCAAAGTCGACCTGATGGTCAATGATCCTCCCTATAACTTTTCTGTAGGCGGAAAAAATAGCTCAGCCCTCTCAGCACAGTCCATAGACAGGTATATGGCCTTTTCAAAAGCCTGGGTCATGAATGCAATTGGAGCACTTGGCTCAAACGCCCACTTCTATATATGGCTGGGTGCAGATCAGAAAAATGGTTTCCAACCTCTACCGGAATTTATGTTAATGATGCGGGATTTTACGGCTCTTAAATCACGCAGTTTTATCACACTGAGGAACCAGCGTGGTTATGGTACCCAGAAAAACTGGATGGCAGTTCGCCAGGAGTTGCTTTACTATGTAAAAGCGAACCCGCAATTTCACGTATGTTATACGGACATCCCCAAGGTATTGAAGGGATATTATAAAACGGTGCAGGGTATCAGAACTGAGAACATGCAGCGCAGCCGATCCGACACAATTCGACCCGGCAATGTATGGCTCGATGTTCAACAGGTTTTTTACCGGATGGAAGAAAATGTGCCGGGAGCATTTGCCCAGAAACCACTTCGCGCTATTGATCGCTTACTTAACTCTGCTCCGGAAGCTCAGGTAGTAGGCGATCTTTTTTGTCACAGCGGTACCAGCTTAATTGCTGCCGAGCGACTACAGCGGAGCTGCTATACCAGTGATATCGACCCGGTATTTGCCGAGCTGACCATTCGACGCCTCGAACATTATCGAAGTACAGGGCGTACCGGCTGGCAGTGGCGATCCCCATTTCCGGAGCTCAACAGCTAACTACCCACTTAACCACTTAAACATCTAACCATTTATTGACAATGGTGTCGATTGAACAACGATTAACGTCGTCTCTTAGCAGGTTTTACATCTATCCCGCCAAATAAGGCGAAGCCGTTTATGTGCAAAGTTGGGGCTCCCGGCAGGCGGCGATCGCCATATTTATTATCAATTCCCCCGAATATTGGTACCCCACTGACCTCGACATTCACCCCTTCCGGTACAATCATATCCACTCCGCCAAATACGCACATTGCATCAATGTAGGTATCCCCTGGAGGCAGCATTGCTTGGGTAAAATCTAAATCGACCCCTCCAAAAGCAGCTAGAATTTTAATATTTCGAGCTGGATACCAGACCCCTTTGCGCTCAGTACCACTGAAAATGGCCACCAGATCCTGCTGCTGCCGAACATCTCCCATATTTAAGGCGGCAGACTTCTCCCCGCTCATTTCAGCTGTATAGGTGTGCTCCGAGATAGAAGGTAAGTCATTCACAATCTTCAACAGTGCCAACTTTTCTTCTGCCGCGGAAGCACGCTCAAGCCGCTGCTCGAACTCCTCTACCGATAAGTTGTCATGTGCGTAATGAAGCTTGAGCTGCTCCACAACCTGTTCTCTCAGTTGTTCGGTCGGTATTTCCTGAAAATATTTTAAGTCCCCCACACTCGCCTCCTGTGTGCAGAGTACGGGAGATTGCCCCCTGTGGTCAAGAAAGAAAAGTAGCTCTATAATAGACGGGATGAATAGTACAGTACTTGGATTGGGCAATCCGATTTTCGATATGTATTCCTCTCTTGATAATCAGAAGCTCTTCTGCATTCGGCAATATGTAGACTCTGCTGCGTGGGGACGAACATTTCATGTAGAGGATTCGCTGTTTGAACAACTTCTCACCTGCGTAGAGCCTAAGCTGGTAATTCCCGGCGGAGGTGCCTTTAATACGGTCCGTATTTTATCTCAACTCGGTCATTCTGCAGGTTTTATCGGCACTTTAGGAGCTAGAGCGACTCTTCTCTCACATAAGCCACCGCTCACAGCAGAGTCCTTTCAGTGGGAGATGAAGAATTATGGGATCAAAGAGTACACCAACACAGAGGGGAATCAGCCCTGCGGACGAAGCCTATGTCTCTATCAGGGGGACCAGAGCTTGTTAATCGTCAATCCAGCGGCAGCCGTAAATCTGCAGGAGCTTGAAGACAGCTTATTGAGAGAGGCAGATCCGCATCTCATATATGTAGAAGGTTTCCTGCTTCCACGACGCCGACTATTGCAAGAGGTGTGTGATTGGCAGCGTCGTTCCGGGGGAACTTTAGCAATAGATTTAGGTGCTCCGCCTCTTGTAGAGCACAACAGAGACTTTATAGTAAGCACTGTGCTCCCACATACTACCTACTTGTTCGGTACTGAAGACGAAATTGATGGCCTGCAGATGGAACCCGAGGATATCAGGTCGAAACTTGCCAATGGTACTCTTGTAGTAAAAAAGGGAGCTGCGGGCTCTTCCATCTATCATAGGACCGGATTCCTGGACATACCCCCTCATAAAACCGAGGTAATTGACTCTACCGGCGCCGGTGATGCGTACGCAGCTTTTTATCTGTCGGGAATACTGCATGGAATGACAGCCAGAACAGCCGCTGAAGCTGCCACATATGGAAGCAGTCTCGTTCTCTCCAATCTGGGGGGCAATATTGATACATCAGTGGTTACATCTGTGGCCAAAATGTTTCATGCTTAGACCTCATTAGGGGCCAACTAACTGAAGAGACAACTAAGCGCTTTTCTCACGGGTGGCATCAGATGCATGCACTTCACCAATGACTGTATAGTTTCGCATAATTTTTAGCAGCAAACCCAGTTCTTGATACGCCTGGTCCACCCGCATAAGAATATCACGATTTCTGTCACCGCCGATTACCCTTATATTTGAAATAAATTTGGGATTTGCAGAACGATGGTCTCCGATGATCGCCCCTATTCGCCGATGGAGCTCTTCCGCCGATTTTCCCGTACTGTCCAGTATTTTTACGGCCTTACGATTCACGTCATTCAAAAAAGCCTCTATCACTTCAAAGTTCTGCAAAGAAGAACCTCCGAGACGGGCCATCTTGAGCATACTTTCCATAGAGGAACCGCTTTGCTGTTGAAGCTGGGTTTCAAAATGATCTATCCGACTCGCAACTGCAGAAAACTCGCGAAGAGCTTCGCCGTATTTTTGCTGAAACTCACTGCTTTCGTAATTTCCATCCTCATAGATCTTTCGCAGCGAGCCAAGCAGCCCCTTTGAAAAGATCGACAGGTAGTATGTTTTTACTACCTGTAGAGGCAGAGTATATAAAAAGCCGTTTAGCCCAAGATCAAGAAAAACCTCTTCATTGTCACGGGTATATCCATGCAGATCAACTAAAGCTTGGCCGGACAGTAAATCTCCAATGCTTTCTTTGAGCTGAACCTCGGCCAATTCCCGTTTTACAAGGGCGCGACTATTTTCAAAACGTTTACTTAGCCTTGTCTGTACTTTTTCAACGTAATTATGTCTTATAGATGCTGCCTCAGGTTCGTAATCCGGATCCTGCTGACTCAGTTGAATGAGCGAACGGTGGGTACTTTCGGAGAGCTCGTTCTCAAAGAGTAGTTCAATGTAGTCAATACTCTCTCGCACTGCGGATAGGGAGCTGGTCTCTTCCTCATTGTAATACTCAAACAGGTTGATAAGTAACATTCGTAAATTCGGCGTAACCCTTAAGTGGGCAGTGATAAAATAGAAATCGAGTAAGTGTTGATCCAGCAATACCGCTGAAACTTCGCTAAACCTTGGAATTTGCTGAGCCTGACCTTCAATAAAGCTTGAGTCAAACAGCTTAAAGAGACTGACAAAATCAAACTCCAGCAATCCATAGAGAAGTTCCAGCTGAAAGAGATCATTATTAAGCTTCTGCTGTGCAAGCCCGGAGATGTGCCTAATAATCTCCACCCACTCCCGTTCAACCGATTTCCACGCTGCCTCCCGGTCGGTGGCGTGCTTGATCCGGTCTAATAGCGACTCGTAGGAGAAACCGTTCAGTCCCCGCCGAACTTGAGGTTCGCACTGGTGTAAGACGAGGTATTCTAATAAATCAGATTCCTGCAATAATTCCTGACGTTTACCGGGCAGCTGTAGAGTTTTTCTAAGGGTAGTAACTAATTTGTAAAGTGAATATTGTTTTGAGGCGTAGCCTGAGGCTAACTTTTTGCCATGCTGATCAATATAGTCCAGTTTCATGTAGCGAAGCTCACGCCAGATTCTCCGCAGCTCCAACCGCCTCTCACGATCCTCTGTTCTTGGATAGAGCACATATAAAAACAGTGTCTCAAAGAACTCTAATAATTTGTCCATACAGCCTAATTAGAAGGAACCTCGCTAAAGGGATGTGGAAGCAGTTCGCCTAAGGTTACCTTGTTACCTATCTCTTCAATTCCAGCGGTATACACTGGGAAATCAGGCGGACAAAACTCAGCTAAAACCTGCAGGCAAAGTGCACACGGGACTGATGGGGGCTCTGCAGATGTAACAACAATCAAGGCGCGAAACCGGCGATGTCCCTCTGCATTTGCAGCCATGACTGCTCCCCGCTCAGCACAGATAGTAGCACCATAGCTTGCATTCTCAACATTACATCCGCTAAACACCGTGCCATCTTCTGCTATCAGAGCAGCACCTACCTGGAACCCCGAGTAGGGAGCATATGCGTGGACACGTGCCTCTACTGCCAGCGTATGTGCATTTCGTATTTCTTGAGTAATTTTTTCCATGCCCCCCCCTTGGTTCTCAAAACGTGGTAAGATAGGATAGTAGCATTGAGTATAGCAGATTTAATATTATAGAGTAAATATGATTTTGGAGGTTCAAAGTGATCAAAAAGGAAACCGTTGGATGGATAGGAACAGGAGTAATGGGAAGCAGCATGTGTGGACACCTGCTTCAGGCCGGGTATAAGGTGAATGTATATAACCGTACTCAAGCTAAAGCCCAAGATTTAGTGGATGCCGGCGCACAGTGGTGTAGTAGTGCGGCTGATGTGGCTGCACAGAGCGATTACATTTTTACTATTTTAGGCTATCCGCACGACGTCGAAGAGGTCATGCTGGGAGAATCGGGAGTTATTCAGAACGCCCGGAAAGGCAGCTTCATAATCGACATGACCACCTCTACCCCTGCACTGGCCGAACATATACATGACATTGCAGTCAAACAGGGACTTTATACCCTTGATGCTCCAGTTTCAGGCGGAGATGTCGGGGCTCGCAAGGGTACTTTAGCCATTATGGTAGGCGGGGATCAGACGAATTTCGATAGGGTGCAACCATTTTTTGCCATCATGGGAGAAAACATCGCCTATATGGGCGGACCGGGAAAGGGACAACATACCAAAATGAGCAATCAGATTCTCATCGCCAGTACAATGATAGGGGTTGTAGAGTCGCTTCTGTATGCGTATAAGGCCGGTATGAGTTTACACGAAGTAATTGGAGTTATAGGAAAGGGCGCAGCATCTTCCTGGTCTATTAATAATCTCGGAACAAGAATTGCCGATGGAAATTACGATCCAGGCTTTTTTATCAAACATTTTGTGAAGGATATGCGTATCGCCCTGGATGAAGCACGCAGAATGGGCATTGCCCTGCCGGGTCTCGCACTGGCACAGCAATTCTATACCAGTGCGATGGCATTGGGATTAGAAAACCTGGGGACCCAAGGCCTCTACAAAGTTTTTGAACAACTGAATGGTCTTAATGGCTGAATAGGTTGAACAGCTGAACATGCCATAGCAGAAAAAACCCTTACAAAAGTGCCCTTTCAGCGTTCAGCAGAGGTCCATGCCCAACCGTATCATTCGCATGGCACGTTCGGCACCGTCAATCAGCAGCGCCCTGCCGTTACTCATCGCCTCTTCAAGGCTCATGGCGCGGTTGACGGTGCTCATAACTGCATCGATACCCTTATCATACACCGCTTCTATTCCATCTCCGATGTCGCCGGCTATCACCAGAACCGGTACACCCTTCTGCTTTGCCCGATATGCAATTCCTATAGGAACTTTACCGTAGGAAGTTTGGCCGTCGATTTTACCTTCACCGGTAATGACCAGATCTTTATTCTCTAAACGCTCATCAAAATTCACCGCATCAAGTACAATATCAATACCCTTCTCTAAAGTAGCCCCACAAAATACCAGCAGTCCGTAGCCCAGGCCCCCGGCGGCACCGGCTCCCGGAGTCTCATCTACCTTTTGCCCAAATTGCAGCTGTACAACCTTGGCTAATTTCTTTAGTGACGCATCCAGCGTTTGAACATCCTGGAGACTGGCCCCCTTCTGAGGACCATATACTGCGCTGGCCCCCCGTTCACCTAACAGTGGATTATTTACATCACAGGCAACCCTAAAGCGGGCCGACCGGACTCTCCGATCAACCCGGGAGTCATCGATACTTGCCAAATTTATTAGTGCTGCTCCGCCGGGGGGTAATTCTTCACCCTGGGCATCTAAAAACCGATACCCTAAAGCAGCAGCCATTCCTGTACCACCGTCGTTGGTGGCGCTCCCGCCAATCGCCAGAATTATCTCTTCAACCCCCTGTTCAAGGGCGTGCATGATAAGCTGACCGGTTCCATAGGTTGAGGCCCGGAGTACGTCACGCTGCTGTTCCGGCAGCAGATCTAAGCCCGAAGCGGCGGCCATCTCAATTACCGCAGTTCCCTCATCCACAATCCCGTAAAAGGCATCTACCGGGCGGCCTAAGGGTCCGTCAACTTGAACTGAGACTATCTCGCCCTCATTTGCCTCAACCAGAGCATCTACTGTACCTTCGCCGCCATCGCCAATCGGGATCTTTTCCACCACGGCTTCAGGAAACACACGGCTTACGCCCTTTTCGATCGCCTCAGCTACTTTCAAACTACTGTTACTGCCCTTAAAAGAATCCGGAGCTATTAAAATTCTCATTCTTTTCTCTCCACAAGGTTTTGCTTATTTTGTATATTACAGTACACACTGTCAAGGCAAAAGCAAAGAACAGTGAAAAGGAGCATACTTATGATATACGCTTATAAGGACCACACACCGGATGTAAAGAAGGCCGCCTTTGTGGCCGAAAGCGCCGAAATCGCCGGAGAAGTCTATGCCGAGCATGACAGTTCATTCTGGTTCCATGTTTCAGTTCGGGGTGACCTGGCTCCGGTGTACCTTGGAACGGGGAGTAATGTGCAGGACAATACGGTGTTACATGTGGCTGATGATCTTCCGGTTAAAATCGGAGCTAATGTAACGATAGGTCATAATGCAATCATCCACGCCTGCAGCATCGGCGACAACTGCCTAATCGGAATGGGAGCTATAGTGCTTGACGGGGCGGAAATCGGAGAAGAAAGTATTGTAGGTGCCGGGGCACTGGTGACTCAACACAAAAAATTTCCTCCTCGCTCACTGCTAATCGGCTCTCCGGCCAAAGTAGCCCGCGAGCTCACCCAGGAAGAGGTAGATGCCATTGGACGCAATGCCACCGAATATATTGAACTGGCCAAAGAGTACGGTAAAAGCTAATTATTTACTCAGAATACCTTCGGCAACCCGGATGCCACTGGCCCAGGCAGCGGTGATGCCGCGGCTGGTCCCAGCTCCATCACCGGCAAAATAGACATCTTTTACTACCTGAAAATGCTTATCCATATACTGGGGCTTATTGGCATACAGTTTAATCTCGGGGTAGTACATAATGGTGCTGGGATGCAGAATACCCGGGATTATGGTATCCAATTGCTTCATCGATTTCCATATGGCGCGCAGAATCTTCGAAGGCGTCGCAAGGCTAATATCTCCGGGGCTGGCGCTTTTAAGGGTCGGCTGAAAGTCGTACAGATCATCGTTGAAAGTACTCTCTTTCGAACGTTTCCCAAGCCGAAAATCCCCGACCCGCTGCATCAGGGGGCGCCCGCCGCCTAGTACATCGGCTTGCATACCCAGAATTTCAGCGAACTGCTGACCGCTGGCCAAGGGCTCGGTTAGCCTCACTGTTTTGAGCATAGCAAAATTAGCAAGCCCATTTCCGCTGCCCCGCTTTTTTGAATACGCATGTCCATTTACCGAGTGGTACACTTCGTTATGCTGAGTGTGGTAACGTTCTTGGACTACATACGCATTCCCGCTATTTGTGCAGAATGTGCGAACCTTGCCTGGGAACATAAACTTCGGATCGTAATAGTCGGTTACTATGGGGTAATGCTCAACCCGGGTTTCTATCCGGACCCCTATATCTACAATATGATCAACATAGGAAACGTTCAGATCATCCATAATCTTCTGCAAAAAGCGGAAGCCCTGCCGGCCGGGGGCAATAATCAGTGACTTAAATCCAATAGTCCGTTTATCGGTGTGAATTACATGCTCCGATTCGGAAATCCCGTGCATCTCCTCCTTCAGGGCAAACTTCACGTCCTTTTCCTGCAGCCGGGTGGTAAGCTGCTTTATCAGCTCCAGCCCACCATCGGTTCCCAGGTGGGTTTGCTGCACATTCAGCAGCTCAACCCCAAGTCGTTCCGCCCGTTTCTGGTAAGTGAGTAGATTTTCCTTCGGCAAAATATTCGGCTTTAGTACCGCTTTGACCTGTTCGAGGTAGTGTTCAGCCTCCTCCCGTTCCCAATTCTCCTGGGGGAAGCCGATGGGGAAGGTAAAGTTCATTTTGCAGTCATTCCGCAAACCACCGGTAGAGTACTGCTCGCGGTCGAGAATTAAAATGGACAAGCCCGGGCGGGCCTCAAGCAGGGCAAAAGCGGCCCCTAGACCGGCCGGGCCGCTCCCCACAATCACTGCATCGAAAATTTCCATTAGGCTTCTTGACTTTTAATATAGTCATTTAGAATCTGAAAGCAGGTGTTCTGCTGCAGCTTAATAACTTTCATTTCCCGCTGCGCATTTTCCGGAGCATCAGAGGCATGCGCAGTATTTACCATCACATCCCGTCCAAACTCACGCCGTACCGTTCCACCGGGGGCTTTCATGGGGTCCGTAGGTCCTAGAACCTCACGTATCCGGTGGACAGCATTTTCGCCTTCGTATATCAAGGCCATACTCTTTACATTTCCGGGCTCGTTTAGCTCATCCACCGGCACCTCGTCAGGCTTGCGGCCGGACATAAACTCAACTATTTGCGAAAACTGATCTTCCGCGTACTCAACACCAAAGGATTCGGTAAGAAACCGGACGGTCTGATCGCTGAGCTTCAATCCAAACTCATTTTCCAGCAATTCCCCCGCCTTTTTTCCAAACACAGGTGCCAACTTGTCCCGCAGCACATTCTTCACCGGTCCGTAGAACTCCAGAGCCTCGCCAACCGACATCCGATGTACCTTCACCCCGATAATACGCAGCCCCGTCCGACTAAACATATCGATAATTGTCCCCGGCCTTGAGCTGGCGTAACGCCAGTTGTCAGGTTTAATAATAACCAGAGTCCGTTCTATCTGCTTCGGGTCCGGATACTTCATATTCTCAATAATAGTCGGCTCATCCTTAATAAAGTCGGCAAACAGTCTCATATTGCGCAAAGCCACTTCCTGATTTCGCGGGGTAAGCACAGCCGGCTCAAAATAGCGCACCTTATCGGGCTCGTCATGATCCATAATAAGGTCGGCGTAGGTATCCCTGATCGTCTCACCGGTAAGCGACTCAACGCCGCGGTTCTCCGGATAAATTGCTCCGGCGATATCGGAAAGCTTCCGTGTGGCGTTTTCTCCTCGAAACAGCAGCATCAGAACTCTGTGCCGCCGGGCAGAAGGGGAGAAGCTTTCCAGTACATAGTTGCTTAACAATTCACCGGTTATTTTACGGGTAAAGGTACCGCTGGTACGAATAAGCTCCGCATACTCTTCTGCAAACTCCTTAGTCGGTGCAAACATCTGGGCCCCAACCAGTTCTAAATCGAGACGGGAGAGAAGCCTCGAGATAACTCCTCCAGTCCGGCTTTTAGCAATTGTATAGGGGGTAACTAAAATATACGATAATTCTTCACTCATCTCTTCCTCACTTCCTCCAATAGATCTTATTTTAAAACGTAATTGTCACAGAAATCTAAATAATTCCCAGTTTCTTCCCTTCCTCCTCGGCCACTTCAAGGAAGAAGTCCAACTCCTCATCCGAGTGAATGGCCATATAGGAGGTGCGAATCAACGAACGGTTGGGCGGAACCGCCGGGCTGATCACCGGATTCACATAAATGCCCCGCTCAAAGAGTACCTTCCAGAAGGCAAAGGTTTTGTTATTGTCACCAATGATCAGCGGGACAATCGGAGTTTCCGCTGTTCCCACATTAAAACCGAGGGACCGGAATCCAGAAATCATTTTATCAGCAATTACCTGCAGCCGTTGAATTCGTTCGGGTTCTAGCTTCATAATTTCCAGTGCCTGCATTGCCGCGGCAATATTGGCCGGGGGCATGGAGGCGCTGAATATCAGAGGCCGGGCAAAATGCTTAATGTAATCGACAACAGAGGGCTCTCCGGCCACAAAGCCGCCGATCGAGCCAAATGATTTAGAGAAAGTACACATAATCAGATCCGCCAGGTCGGAATCGCCGTGGTATTCACAGGTACCCCGGCCGCTCTTCCCGACCACCCCGATTGCGTGGGCTTCATCCAGATACACCCCGGCATTGTACTTATCGGCCAGCCGCTTCATCTCCGGCAGGCGTACGATATCTCCTTCCATCGAAAAGACCCCATCGGTCACAATCAGCTTGGCCTCTTCCTTAGGGATCTTGCTAAGAACCTTCTCAAGCTCTTCCATGTTGTTATGTTTATAGCGGTGCAAGTTCACCTGCTTATGGATTCCAAAGGTAAGAAAAATCCCGTCCATAATAGAGGCGTGGTTCAGTTTATCCGTAATCACATGCTCGCCCCGATTCACTAACGCGGAAATGGCTCCCAAATTAGTTTG
>JAIPFV010000143.1 GCA_021736475.1 Spirochaetia bacterium
TTTTTTGTTTAGCATTCTGCCATTCGCCATAATCTTTTTCCCTTTTTCGCCCTAACCCACAGGCTCGATTTCAATTGCTTTTCTAATCCCTCGTGCAAGCTGCTCCTGCATCATCGGTATGTTTAGCTGTACTGCGTTATTACACCGTAAGCTGCAGGTGGTAAGCATGTTGTCCGGGTGGTGTATTATTTGTTTGCCGTACTTATTCAGCATTGCTTTGCTTTGCGGAATTAGGTGTGCCAACTGTCCAGTAGACTGATTTACGTTCCGTCCGCATACTTGGCAAGTCCATCCGTCCCGATTGAACACTTCTTCTTTTGTCTCGCTTATTTCAAACGTCTTTCTCTCTGCTCTACTCATTTCCAGTATTCCCTCATTTCTTCCCTGGTCCGTCCTCCAACCGTTTTGTATGGACCTTGACCATCGTATTCTGTCAAATAAAGGCTCTGTTCATCTGCAAACTTCTGAATCACATCCAGAAGTATTTTTGCCTCTTCTGAAGATACGGTGCTGGTTGGCTTCGGGATCTCCTTACCATCTACTGACATCTTGGTCGGATATCCGTCATCAACTGCCATTCTCTGCATTGCAGCTTTGATCTCTTCTGCTGTATACTCTCCAAGCTGATCTGCAATATCCTGACAGTTTCCCCATATACGGTTGTTCTGGCTTCTCGGACCTTTGCTTCGTGGTTTGCGTGGTAGGGTGATCTCCCATTTGAGCTGAGATATTCCCTTCTTCCTCGCTTCCTCTATTAACTGTGCTACTTCTGGTATGAATTCTCTCTGGTAGTGTACTCCAAGCTTTTGAGGGACATTTTCTTTATGTATGATCTCGCCGGCGGGAATTACTACCTTCTTGCTCATACCTTGCAATACCTCTTTTTATAGAGTCGTGAGAGTACTAATACTCTCCAGACTTCATCCCATGCTTTATTATCAAAGTGGCCTATCGCCTTGTCCTTGTAATCAACTGCGTACTTGCCGGTTTTCTTCAGTCGCACCACTCTTCGGTTCTCTACACCTTTTAGCTCTGGAAATGCGGAGTAGGCTGCAAGCTGAAGGCCATGCCATAGCTCGTGCGCTCCGCTCTTTATGTCGATTATTATTTTCGTATCATCATTCCAGGTGCCGAACCGGTCTAGGGTACCGGCGTACATAAGTGAAGTATTAACCATAGGCTGTTCAATTATCTCCGGGATAAAACCTGTATCGATTTTGAATAATTCCCATGCTTCTAGGTACGGATAAATTGCTGTACCCTCGAAGTCGGCTGCAGCAAGGTCCCCGCGGTCGATGGCGGCTGTTGCCTCGTGGACCGCGGAACCTCGATCAGTGCCTGACTTCTGATACCACCGGTCGTCTATAAAACCTTCATCCTTCAAAATGGTGGTAACAGAATCAAGCCTCTGATCATCAACTGTATATGTATGGGATATAGGGTCAAAAATTATTTCAGCCATTATCTTACTCTTGGCTTCTTTTCCATGTATACGCGCACCCCAGGGATCTCCGCGTCGATCTTCATAGCCTTTACGTATTTACGGATTTTACTCTCGTCTACACTTAGAAACTGCCGGGGGATTGCTTTCTCGTTCTCGATCTCGAAGTCCCAATGCTCATAGAATGAAACACCTTCTACTTTCGGCTCCTCTTTCTTCTCTGCAACCGGTGCCTCCGGAATAGGATCTTCTTCTACCGGCGTAGTGTCCCCGGATTCCTCGCGCTTTTTGAGCTCTTCCTGGCGTTTCTTCTCGGCTTCCTTGCGGCGTTTCTCTTCCTCTGCGCGTCGCTTTTTCTCCTGCTCTGTCTGATAGGCTGCAATCATCTTTCTCACGGCGTTCTCTGCGCGATTGAGTGGATCGGTAAACTGCTTGATCTTGTTATCTACCTCTTTCCGCTCTTTCTCTGCCTGACGTTTCTTCTCTTTGGCAGCTTCAAGCTCCGGTCCAAGCTTCTCTTCGATTAGATTTTTGGTCTCTTTACTCTTTACCAACCATTCGCCGGCAGTCTTGAACTGCGAGTCGTCGGTTACTGTGAGACTTTCCATCTTTTTGATTACCGGATCTATTAGTCTCTGCAGGACAAGCTCTTTGCTCTCTTCCGGTTGACTATCATCTTCAACCAGGATCTCTTCTTCTCGTATATCGTTCTCGTCTACTGTGATTTCTGTTATATCCATATCTATTCCTTCACTAAAAAGTATTTCTTTACGCTGCATTTAGTGCCGTACCGATTCTTTACGGTCACATAAGCACTATCGATATTGTAACCGGATTGCTTCAGATCGTAGATTCTGGCAGACAACCTGGTAATTCCTTTACGGTAAGACTGGAGGGTAGTAATGCCTGTGTGATTCTGTAAGTGCTCCAGTATTTCATCTGTTTGTGTCTTTGCTTTTGTCATACCACCGGTCCTCTAAAAAATATCCAGGTCATCTTGACCGTCTGTTTCCGGATCGTATTCGCCTTGCTTTTCTTCGGGATCTTCTTCGGGATCTTCTTTGGGTTCTGGCTGCTCCTTCTTCTGCTTTTCCTTCCTGGCTTCATCCAGGGCCGCGTACAGTTTGTCACGGTATACAGTCAAAACCTTCAGCTCTCGGTAATTCCCAAGTTTACTGACTACCGTGTCCCTGTGCTCGCCGGTTATTACTTCATCCAGCACTGCATCTTCAAGTTTCTTCTTGATCTCTGCGTGGATCGCCTGGACCTGATCTTCGGTAGTGTAAGGTTTAGTCTCTGTTGCTTCTTCCTGGCTTCCTTGGTTCTCCGGGGTAACGTTTCTCGGCTCCTTCGGGATGTCGCTTGCTTCTTCTGCAATCGAAAGACCTTTCAAAACGTGCGGGAATACGTCACGGATCGCCCAGGATCGCGCTCTCATTTGCAGCATCCGTTTTGGATAGGTTTTCCATGGACCTGATTTCTCGGTAAGACCGGCTCTCTTTGCATCTTCCCAGGAGAAGGATCTGGTGACAGCTTCCTCGCCTTTTCGTTTTACCTGGCAGAATGCAGCACCTTTCGCCTCGTCCAGCCATTCTTTTATCCATTCAAAATCTGGTGCAGACTTGGTAAGTGCAAGTGCAGCGTCGCCCCATATTGAAGGCCGGCCATTTATAACTGCGATATTCTGAAGGCTGCTCATGGCACCAAGTCCTACTTCATTGCCTGACATCATTGCCATTAGGCAGTTCTCCGGTTTTCCTCTATAATCTTTTGGCGCAAAATCACTGCTGGCTACCATTTTTGCAAAACTCTCTGCTTCGCTGAAAGAATTTGGAGCCCAGCTTTGTCTTGTTGCTACTTCATTCATATCCTACATACCTCCTCGATTAGTATGTAATCTCGTTGCGATAGCCATAGATAAAATGGCATTCCATAAGTACAGCGCATATATTCATTCCGGGCTTGCTCTATAGTCCGAACTCTGCTATACTTTTTAGTGTCTTTTTCTCTTTGGCCGTCTGTTCCCGCAGCGGCCCTTTTTTTATTCATCGAATAACGCGAGTATTTCACACGTTTCTTCATTCTCTCGCCCTCCGTCTTGCTCTGGTGAGTTGAAGTACAGTTGATCTAACCAGAAGCTCTCACAAGCTGTCTTATCTTTGATCATCACATCTGCCTCCGGATTGTGTCCGTACAGCTCTGCAATCAATTCTTTTACCTTCAAAACTTCCTTCTCCCTGTGAACATGAGATAGATGCTCCCGAAGCATAATGCTCCAACCAAACTGAACATGAATGTTATGTAGCACCATTTGATAATCTCAAGAATGATCATTTGCTTTCCCCTTTTAATTGCCGGGACCGATTTGATCCCGGCATTGCTCTATAATTTTGTATCTTTATTTATTTGGTAACCGTTAAGTGCTCCCCGGAGTTACCCGGGGACCTCCTGCCTCTCGGCTGATTCGGTAATTGACCACTGTAATATAAGTGGCGGCTTTTATATAAAAATTAAAATTATAGGTGGTTACCAATAAACCGGTAATATTATTGAAGATTCCTTCCGGTCTACATGGGTCGACCGAAAAGGCCAACATTTCACCGGAATACCCGGCTACTTCCCCCTTGTCGCTGATCTTGTTTTCAGAAGTGATCTCGAAATTGAGATCATTGGACAACCCGAAGTCATCCGCTGCTACCGGCATTGAAAACAGCAACGCTACCAGTAACAGCATCAGTAAACCACTGACGCGCTTCATAAAGCTCCTCCTCTCTTAAAGATGATTAACCTCTTGTACGGTTCAGTTTATTGTTGGTCTTAACGTTCACCGTACTGAACTCACAACTATCTGCAACGGACAGGATTTGAACCTGCAAATGTAGGGCTCTAATTCCTACTACCCGACCGGTCGGTTAGCGTCTAACCAATTTCGCCACCGCTGCTACCCGCGTTACAGTCGCGGCCCTGACCTCTTTACCCGCCGGTTATCCGGTAGGGTATGCAGGTGAAGTGGATTTGAACCACCTTTGAAGCAATCTAAGACTGCAACCTCCGTTTCCCTGCGGGAGTAATTGCTTACTCCCATATATCGAATTACGCGCATAAAACGCTATGTCAAAGAACAGTGCTTGCGTCGCTGGCAGTCCATCCGGACCTGCACCGGCGGCGTTACACTTGGATTGCTTCTCTCAATTCCTCGATCACGTCATCTATTGACCGGGCTATGAAAGCAACTCCGTTGTTGTTATTGATAGTGAAAATAAAATCCTTCTGGTTATCCTGGACCTTTGTCTTTGGTCCTTTCATTTCGATTGCAAGGAACCTCCCATCCGGAAGAATCCCTAAAATGTCTGAAGCTCCTGGCAATCCAAACTTCACCCTTCCGCGACTTCCATTATTGTTGCGCCATGCAAAGATCCCGACAGATTCAAGAAAATCCATTACTTCTTTCTGCGCTTCTGTTTCAGTCATTTCCAAGCTTCCTATCTATTTTCTCTTTGATATAAAAAGCCCTTTTGCCTATTCGCGTATGCGGAAGAAGGTCTTTTTCTGTCCAGCGTTTTACGGTCCACCTGCTGACCTTTAAGTGTTCGGCCACGTCCTTCTGTGTTAGTAACGTCATGGTATACCTCCGCTATTACTGACTGGCGAAACTCCAGCACTCCATCAACTACAACTGTTTCTGAATCTGAATGGATAGAGATTTTCATTTCTGTCCAACTTTTTCTTTGCTATTTTCCAAACCCTTGGCGAGTAAATAACGAAATTGATCACTTATAGTTCTGTGATCTTCTTTTGCAAGTTCTTCTATCTCTTCTTTCACATCTTTTTCTATACGCAAGTGCACACTTGCCACTTCTTTAAGGCGACGTTTCATAGTTCCCCTCCGTTTTGTTACTTACAACCTTACTACACCTGGTACCACTTGTCAACTATCTGGATCAAAGTTTTTTGCAAAAAAATACCAAGTGTATTGCTTTTCAAGGATCGTCCAGGGATATGGGGTTATGATATGAGCTATTTCGTATTCTACCTTTCTGCTGCAGTTGGATTCCTGTCCGGGGAGATCCGGGCTATAACCTGGGAACAAATAGACCTTACTGTCGGCACTATCGATATTACCCGCGCATGGAAAGATCCGCAAACTAATGTTTCGCACGAAAAAAGAGCGTGATGCGTGGGTCCAGGATGCCCCGGCGGGCGTGATTCGTGAGGCGGTGGACAAAAAACAGCTTCGCTATCTGAAACGTGGATTTACCCGCGACGAGTTCAATGAGTATTTGCGTGAGCTGGAAGAGGGGCTCGACGTTGATCATGATGAGATCGATAGACTGGCAGAAGAGGATAGGCGAAGGACGATAAACTCGATGAGGTCGGAATAAAGCATTCGGTAAAATTACTGATAACAAGCCCCGCTTTGAGCGGGGTTTTTTATAGGAAAAGAGCTCCTATCCCAAGCCCACTCAGAAACAGAATTATTCCATCCCTAATCCGTTTGAGCCTTGATTTTTTCAATAAGCTCTCTAAATCGCAGATTTGTTTCCTCGAGTCCTCGAGTGCTGTTTTTAGCTGCCTGATTATCTGCTCTAATCCCTTCGATCTGTTCTCGGAGTTCTCTGCTCTCTCTAATGCTGCGCTCAAGTTCGCCTCTAAGCTCCTGGATCTCTCCAGTAAGTTCTCTATTTTCACGTCCTGCGATTTCAGTGATTGCTTGAGATTCGCGGTGTGCAGCTCGTAACTCATCAATAGAGATTTGAGTTCCGGCACTATCTCCGAACAGTCCGGGGAGGATTCCCCCTCCAAAGGAGAGAGCGGTAGCAGCACCGATGAGAAAAGCAATAAGGCAAGCACCCACCAAGCGGAGTATCTCATTCACTCGTCCCTCCGTCGTCCAGCTCCGGCCGATAGTTTTTACCGACCACTCCCTTCTGTGCTACATTGGCAGCCCCATACAGCGCGAGTACCCCACCTATTCCCGAAAGTCCTTGT
>JAIPFV010000144.1 GCA_021736475.1 Spirochaetia bacterium
TCTTTCTATCGGCTGTATCTGAGACTATATCTGCAGATAACAAATTGTTTCGTTTTACCTGTGTTCTTTGACCTGTGAACTCTCGCCTCTAATCCTCAGCAATCAACAGGGTTTTAGGATCCAGCCTGAGCTGCATATCCCGATTTTCAATCATCTCATGATCCTTTGCCACTTCTAGATGAATATAATCACCTTCATGACGCAGGTTGATAATTACATCAAGTTTGTCTACTAAGGGTTCCAGAATCGCAGGCACTCCCTGGTCCGTAAACAGCGATCCATTTTCCTCTTTAAGAGAAACACTGAACCATATTTCAAGCTCCTGTCTCTCAGCAAAAGCACGGATAGCATCTAATTCTCCGGGACTTCTCTCGGTCACATCATACCCGTCAAAGATCACCGCATCAGCGGGAAAATTGCCGTCTTTGATAAGCGCTTCCAGGCTGTTCACAACCTGGTCAATACTAATTCCAGCTTGATTAAAGTTCATGATAACACGGTTGTGGATAATCTCATCATGCACTTCAACCGCATGTTCGAGGTTCCGTTTTTTTGCTATTTCTCGAAAAATATCTTCATACCAATTTATAATATGATCAACAGTGGACGCAAAGGATACATGAATTACATGCCGCTCCTGGAACAGCTTGTCAACCGCAATATGTGTCAGGCACGCGGTTTTACCAACACCCTTCTTTGATGCCAGTACCCCAAGGTGCCCTTTGCCAACTCCGCCGTGAATCGTGTTTTCAAAAATCCGTAGTGGGCTTCGCTTTATAAGCTCCGATTTTACCATATATATTTCTCCTCCTGCTCTTCTTCCTAATACTTTAAAGACTACAACAAAATATGCGGCCCCGCCAGAAAAAATGTTCATAACTTTGCAGAACATTTTGCAGATTCTCACTGCATCAAGGTAAAGGGCCGCTTAAAATACCAAAATACTTCTATTTTTGCTCTTGCTTCTTTTTCTCTTCAAACTCTTTCATCAGCTCTTCGGAAATGCTCTGGGGAACCTTGTCATACTTCAAAAATTCCATGGTAAACTCAGCTTTTCCTTGAGTTAATGAGCGCAGCACAGTGGAGAAACCGAACATCTCACTCATTGGCACCTCAGCATCTACGTTGAAAAAGACACCCTCTTCAACGGTGCTGACAATCATGCCGCGGCGCTGATTCAGGGTTCCGAAAATATTGCCCTGGAACTCAGTCGGACCCTCTACCGATACTTTCATAATCGGCTCCATAATGATTGGCTTGGCTTTAGTATAGGTGTTTCGAAAAGCCTGGAAAGCTGCCGTTTGAAACGCCATTTCGGAGGAGTCAACCGCGTGAAACTGGCCGTCGCTTAGTACCGCCCGCACGCCAACAACCGGAAATCCGATCAAGCTGCCCTTCTCCATTGCCTTCTTAAAGCCCGCATCACATGCAGGGATATATTCGGTGGGAATAACTCCACCCTTAATCTCGTTCTTAAACTCGTACACTTCTTCACTCTCGGTAATCGGCTCGATTCGGCCGACAACCCGACCAAACTGTCCGCTACCACCGGTCTGCTTCTTGTGAGTATAGTCAAACTTTGCTTCCTGACTGATAGTCTCACGATACGCAACCTGGGGAACACCAACCTCAACCTCAGCCTGATACTCACGCTTCATACGGGTGATGTACACATCCAGGTGAAGCTCACCCATACCCTGTACAATGGTCTGATTCGATTCGGGGTCCACATAGGTGCGGAAGGTCGGATCCTCTTTAGTAAAACGGTTCAGCGCTTTGGACATTTTATCGGCGGCGCTCTTATCTTTGGGAGAAATCGCAAGCGAGATTACCGGATTCGGAACGTACATACTGGTCATAGTGTAGTTCAGCCCGCCTCCGGTAAAGGTGTCACCGGAAGCACAATCAATACCAAACAGTGCCGCAATCTCACCGGCACCGGCATCATTGATATCCTCCATATGGTCGGCGTGCATCTTGATCAGCCGCCCCACCTTAAAGCGTTTGCGGGAACGCACGTTGTACAGTTCATCGCCCTTCTTTACCTTACCTTGGTAAATCCGAATATAAGTAAGCTGCCCGTACTGCCCTTCTTCAAGCTTAAAAGCCAGAGCTACGGTGGGCTTGTCATCTTCTGCGGTCATCTTTACCGGAGCCTCATCATGATCCATATCCAGGGCCACGTTACTTACCTGAGTAGGATTCGGCAGATAGGCGATAACTGCATTCAACAGCGCCTGGACACCCTTGTTCTTGTAGGCAGAGCCCATAAAAACCGGAGTGATATCCTGGCTGAGAGTTGCCGTTCGCACCGCTTCATGGATGAGCTCTTCAGTGACATTCTCTTCCATCATCGCTTCCATCAGCTCGTCGGAGTACATAGAGACCGCATCCAGCATAACCTCATGTTTTTCATCGGCTAACTGCTTCAGATCCTCAGGAATCTCCTTCTCCACCATCTCTTCGCCGGCAGGGCCTTCAAAATAGATGGCCTTCATCTTTATCAAGTCGACTACACCTTCGTGCTTGTCTTCGAGTCCGATCGGGATCTGCATGAGCACGGCGTTATGATCCAGCTTCTCTTCCAGCTGATCACGTACCCGCAGCGGGTTTGCACCGGCACGGTCACACTTGTTGATAAAAGCCAAACGGGGAACACCGTAGCGCTTCATTTGCCGGTCTACAGTGATAGACTGGCTCTGTACACCACCTACCGAACAGAGCACCAGTACCGCTCCGTCAAGCACACGCAGAGCTCGCTCTACCTCAATAGTAAAGTCCACGTGTCCCGGGGTGTCGATTATGTTAATTGGATGATCTTTCCATTTTACGTTGGTCGCTGCAGAGGCAATAGTAATACCACGCTCTTTCTCCAGCTCCATAGAGTCCATCGTTGCACCGACGCCGTCCTTACCGCGAACCTCGTGGATCGCATGGATCCGCTTACAGTAAAACAACATACGTTCGGTCAGGGTTGTTTTGCCGGAGTCGATATGCGCACTAATACCTATATTGCGCAGTTTAGTAATATCCGGAGTACTCATAAATATTCCACCTCTCACTCAATTGAGTTTAGTTTATTCTTATGTTTTCACGCCTTCGTTTTTTCTTGAAGACAGGTAAAACTCATGCTATAATTTTTCCGAAGTCTGAAAGGAAGTCTCATACCTTACGGGCTATTGATCGTATAGTAATTTTCAAATAAAATCAATCCCACAATCTGCCCACAATTCTCACATCTTTATAGTCAGCGCCGCTCAAGCCTGGAACCCCGGTTTTTTTATAGGCAGACAAAATACTGCTATTTGAAAAGGGTCTCCCCTAAACAGAACTCGGTGTACCGGCGCTCAAGCTGCCGGTAAGCTTTATGGTAGCGTTGAAACCGCAGTCCGTCATCCGGGGTAAAATCGACTAAGCGCAGAGCATCCATGTTGTGCCGCAGGTCCGCCAGCTTAATCGGGATTGCAGATGGATTTTTCGCTAAGCGTTGTATATATTGTTCATAAGTCTCTTCTGCCCGTCGGCTCAGAGCATCGACTAGGCTCACCACCTGTTCGCAGAATCCCTCAGACCGCAGATCGTCCAGGGTCAGAGGGCTGTCCTCCAGCACATCATGCACCACTGCTGCGGTCTGCCGCACTTCTCCATTTACCTGTTGCATGACATAGAGTGAGTGTAGAATATAGGGCGCTCCGTTGCGCTGGGTGTGCCCCCTGTGGGCCTCCAAGGCCAACTCTATAGCCTCTTCCAATCCTGTTTCACGCAAATTGGTGTTACACCTTTCCTAATACTTTAGACCGTATACATATACGCTTTTCTAAAATTATTGTATCATTATTTCCTGATAAGATCATTACTTATAACTCATTAAACACCAAGGTTCGGACAACAGTGCAGGAAAATAGAATTTTTAGAGATAATTACCCTTTTTCCCCCTCCCGCAGCCCCTTCTTCTACGGCTGGACAATCCTCGGCATCGGCACACTCGGTATGCTCATGAGCATACCCGGCCAAACAGTAGGAGTCTCTGTTTTCACCGACTACCTAATGGACGCATTGGGGCTCAGCAGAAACGCCATCAGCATAGCCTACCTTGTCGGCACCGTGAGCAGTGCCTTTCTCCTCTCTGCCGGAGGGCGGGCTTTTGACCGCTTTGGGGCCCGAAAAATGGGCGTAACCGTTACGCTCCTCCTATCCCTCACCCTCATCTACCTCTCCTTCTCCGACAACTTTGCGAATGGAATCAGCACCCTTTTGGGAGGCCGCTGGGCAACCGTGGTTTCCTTCATAGTAATTGCCTTCGGCTTCTTACTGCTGCGCTTCTTTGGACAGGGAACCCTCACCATGACCAGTCGCAATATGGTGATGAAGTGGTTTGATAAACGGCGAGGAATGGCAAATGCGGTGCTTGGAATTGCCGTCTCCCTGGGCTTTTCACTGGCCCCCCAAGTATTAGACCTATTCGTACAATCCCAGGGCTGGCGAGGAGCCTGGCGCTACATGGCAGTAATCTTACTGATCTTCGCCGCAGCCGTTTACCTGCTCTTCCGCGACAATCCCCAAGCCCTAGGCCTCACCCCCGACGGAAAGAGGCCGATAAAAGTAAAACAATCTCTCCACGCCGAAACCACCGCCGGCCGTGATTTTACTTTGCCCGACGCACGACGCACGTACGCCTTTTGGCTCTTCAATTTTACCCTCGTTCTCTCGGCGCTCCTCATGACAGCCTTTACCTTTCATGTAGTCAGTATATTTCAGGAAGCCGGCTTAAGCCGCAGCCAGGCGGTAATAATCTTTTTGCCCGCCTCCTTGGTGGCAGTCAGCTCACAATTTATAGGCAGCTGGATAAGCGACTACATTCCCCTGCGCTATATCGCTCTCATCCAGTCGATCGGAGCCGTACTGTTGGGCGCCGGAGTGGTTATTCTGGCCACCCCGGTTGGCCCCGTCCTAGTCATAGTAGGACTTGGACTTATCCAGGGAATGATGGGGATAACTTCCAATATAACCTGGCCCCGTTTCTTTGGGCTGCGACACCTGGGTGCCGTCTCCGGTTACGCAATGGCCTGGACCGTCGCCGGAAGTGCAGTAGGCCCCTATTTTTTCAGCCTTTCCCTGGACCTCACCGGTACCTATGCTTCCGCCGCACTCATTACTCTGGTAAGCGGGGGACTGCTGGCCCTGGGGGCCTTGTTTGTTCGCCGGCCTGTATAAAGGCCTTAGCCCGGCCTTAGCCCTTTATAAACTGTTTCAGCATACAGCAGTTCGTAGTATACTCTTGCTGTATGGGACAGTGTTATATCGGAACAAGCGGCTTCTCGTATCGTGACTGGAGGGGACACTTTTACCCCCAGGGGCTGGAATCCAGTGAATTTCTGCGCTATTACAGCACCTACTTCGACTTTGTAGAGCTCAATTTCACCTATTACCGGCAACCCCAAGCGACAGTACTGGAGAAAATGCTCGCCAGTGTACCCGAAAACTTTCTGTTTACCCTCAAAGCCCATCAGAGTATTACCCATGAACGTGATGAAAACTGGCACGGGGCTGTACAAGAATTTGCCCAGGGCCTCCTCCCCTTCACCGAAGCAGGACAGTGCGGCGGCATTCTGCTGCAGTTCCCCTACAGCTTTCATTACACCCCTAAAAACCGGCTCTACCTCGCCAATGTAAGCAACGCACTGCAGGAAGCACTGGCCGCCCAGTGCTCAAACTCAAGCTCAACAACGGAAAGCACGCCGGCTATCCCTTTGCTGGTTGAATTTCGGAATCGAGACTGGGAGCAGCCCCAGGTTTTTCGCGAAATGCAGTCCAGAGGCCTGGGGCTAATAGTTACCGACCATCCGGACTTGAAAAATCTTCCGCAAACATCCAATATAGTTACAGCTACTACGGCCTATCTGCGATTTCACGGCCGTAATAAGGAAAACTGGTGGAGCGGCGATAATGTAAGCCGCTACGACTACCTCTACAGCCGGGAAGAGCTGGAAGAGCGACTGCCGGATGTGCATTCCATGCAGCAGGCTTCCACACGGCTGTTTGTGGCATTCAACAATCATCGTAAAGGTCAGGCAGCACAGAATGCGCTTCTCTTTTCCGAACTTTTGGGCCATCGGGCCTAAGACAACTAACGGCCCCAAACAGCGCGTACTGCTGGGATAGAACAAAAAACAAACCGGAGAAAAAGTAACTGAAGATGATACCAACAAGCATTCCCTTAGAGCAACTACTTGTCCACATCAAGCCCTCCGGAACCTTGGAGCAATGGGCGCAAGCGGTCTGTAACGTCACTTCACTGCTCAGCGAATCATCCTTAACCACCTTCTACCGGCTGCCAAAAACCCAGATAAACCGCGGGAAAAAAGTAAACTATCTCTATCTGCAAGCCCAGACAGGCCATTCGGCCGCACCGGAGAGGA
>JAIPFV010000145.1 GCA_021736475.1 Spirochaetia bacterium
ATGATAAAATCATAGGTGCAAAACAAAACCAAAGGAGGCACCGTATGGCAAGTATAACAGAAAAATCGCTTTTTTGCTGGAGAGATATAGAAAATTTAGACGATTTACACCGCTTGCACCTGCTCCTTGATAACCTTCCTGATGAGAGACTGATGCGCCTGCTCGAGCAGCGGCGCTCTTGCGGACGTGACGACTATCCGGTCCGTGCGGTGTGGAACTCGATTCTTGCCGCGGTAGTATTTGAGCATAAAAGTATAGAGAGTCTGAGGCGGGAGCTGATGCGAAATGCACAGTTGAGAGAGCTGTGCGGATTTGATCCGCTGCTGGGCATAAAAGCCGTTCCCACTCCAAGCGCCTACACCCGCTTTTTGAAACGCTTAAAGGCGAGAAGAGTTCGCAGGCTTCTGGTGCAGGTCTTCACTTCCCTGGTGGACCAGTGTTATCAGGAGCTGCCGGGATTCGGCCGGCGTCTGGGGGCCGACGGAAAGGCAATCGAAAGCTTTGCCCGTCGCCGTGGTAAGGATCAAGAGGATTTGCGGGGAGAGCACGATGCGGACTGGGGTCGTCATGATCACTTTCATCAGAAGGAGAGCGGGGAAATACAGAAGACGGTGAAGAGATGGTTCGGCTTCACCGTGCATGTGATCGCCGATACCGACTACGAGCTGCCGGTGGCCTTCTCTCTTACCCGTGCATCGAGAAACGAAATGCCGGTGATGCGGAAGTTGATACGCGCTCTTGAACAGCACAGGCCTCATATACTCGAAAGAGCAGAGCTCTTCAGCGCCGACAGAGGCTATGACGACGGAAAGTTGATCGAGCAGTTGTGGAGGGTCCACCATATTAAGCCGGTAATCGACATTCGCAATCTGTGGAGAGACGGTGAGGAGACGAAGCTGCTGCCCGGAAGGGAGAATGTGCTCTACGACTATAGGGGAACGGTCAGCTGCATGTGCCTGGAGACGGGAAAACAGAGGCAGATGGCCTATCGTGGGTTTGAAGAGTCCCGAGGGGCGTTGAAGTACGGATGCCCCGCGGCCCATTACGGATACGAGTGTGAAGGCTCGCAGAAGTGCCCGCTTGCCTCCTCTATTCGTATCCCCCTCTCCACAGACTGGCGAGTGTTCACCCCTCTGGCCAGGTCTTCCTACAAGTGGAAAAGGGAGTACAACAAGCGCACTGCCTTAGAGCGAATCAACAGCCGTCTCGATACGAGTTTCGGATTTGAGCTACACACTACCCGAGGAGAGGATAAAATGGCGATTAACCTAACGATCGCCTTTTCGGTGATGCTTGCGGTGGCCCTTGGGAGGGTGAGGGAGAACAATCCGAAAGCCATCCGCTCGCTGGTCAAACCGGCGGCTTGAGAGAACTGCAAGGAGAAAAGGGTAAGAAAAGTACGTGCATACCTGTTCGCCTGTCATTTGACGAGATAAGTGTATCCGTTGAACCGTTGTGAGGGCCTGAAAAAGGGAGAAAAATAGCGCTGAGTTCGCTCGACCGTACTCTTTAGCTGTCCTTTCCCTCGATAATTGAGTAATGTGGGCTTGTGTGACACTCAAGTGACATAAATATTTTCATATATAAGTAGGGATTTGCTCAAAAAACCAGGCAACGCAAAAGGCTCATTTCCCATTGCCATTGAAATCATAGACCTTTTCCATGCTAAAGGGACCATCTCGAATACCGCGATAGAAATCTTTGGGTCAGAGAGTGAGTATGTAGCGCAGTGGGCCAAAACATGCCGTGATGAGCTGGAGGAAGGGAAGTTGAATTCGATTATTGGCAAGCTTGAAGTATTTGCAAAGAAATTTAAGGAAGCCCAATAGTGCCGGGAATACCTGATCAACAATAGAAAGCGCTTGGACTATCCTTGCTTTTGGAAATTGGGTCTATCTATATCCACTGGGATAGTTGGATCCGGCTATAGGCATGTCATCGGAGCAAGGGTAAAACAATCGTGTATGCACTAGACGGTTCGGGAAGCTAACCACATTATTGTCCTACGGTGTGGTAAGCTTAGCGAGCGTTTCGATACATTCATTGACAAGCGGAAAAGTGCCTAATGTTCTGAGGGAAAAACGAAATTGTCGTGCACCCTGGCCTTGGCGGGAGAAATCGCCGAGAAAATTGGCCTAAAGAATTTCAACAAACAAGACAAACGAGTATTGGGACTCCCAGAGATATTTTCGACGCTCTTCGGACTCTACATCCAGTGACGAAGCAGATATGAAGAGGTAAAACTGTTTCGCCATGACGTAGTGTTAAAAAGGGCCTTAAGCCTTGCCTACGTGCCGGCAGCAGAGAAGTTACGCCTGTACGTCGAAAGAGTTGCGCAGAGTAAAAATTATGCTCTGCGAAAGATAAGAAAGTCCAATCCGGCTCTGTTGCACAAGGCCACCCTTAAGCCGATTGGCGTTGAAAGACGAGATTATGTTCATGTGACGTTGATGTATCACCCCTTGATAACTCATACAGCCATAAAGAAGGGGTAAGCCGTACCTACAAAGGTCATAACTGATACGCACCGATTTTCAGTTACATCGGAGCAGAAGGCTACATGCTCTATTGTGATCTACGGGAAGGGAAGCAATATTGTCAGAAAGATACCCCCAAGTATCTTTGCCGAAACATCAGCACCATGAAAAAGCTCACCACAAAAGCGCCCTATCTGTTTCCTCTGGACGGGGGAAACGATGCAACCGAAACCTTACGGGTGTTACAAAAATGCGGACACTTTTTTCTGGTAAAACGAAACTTACGCAGAGAAAACCCACTCTATTGGCTGGATATAGCCAAAAGCGTGGGGAAAAACGGTATACATCGGAACCTACACGGGCAAAGAGTCTGCCGGTGATGAGAGAGTCTTGGCGAGCATATGGAAATCGTGTTTCAGGTTACCGAGCGTAGCATAGATAAACGGGGCAATTTGTTGCACATCCCGGAAATTGAGGTAGAGACCTATTGGAACAACCTCTACGAAGAGCCGGAAGCGGTGATCGAGTTATACCACACCCACGGAACCAGTGAACTGAAAACTAATATGAACATTGAACGTCTTCCTTCGGGGAAAATGTCGGTAAACGAGCTAGTGTTGTCGGTGGCAATGCTCGCCTTCAACACGCTGCGCTTAATCGGCCAAACCGCGTTAACGTGTACCGAAGAGCTCCCCTACGAACATTCGTTTGTGCGAAAAAGGCTGCGAAAGGTCATTGACGACCTCATCCGTGTGGGGTGTAAGTTCGTCTCTCATGCCCTTAGGTGGTCTTTGAAGCTGTGGGTAAAAGATCCCTGGTCCGGTATTCACCAGGGTCTACGCAGCCATTCTTGCCCTTTAACCGTAATAATGGAGAAACTGTAAGCTTACACGGGAGAGATCTGTCCAAATAATACCTGTGCCGGAAAAATAATGGAGATTTTTCAGGAGAACACAACTTTTTAATCGTCGTTACGAATAATCCGACGGATTTTCCAAAGTGATAGCCACGGCACATGGCTGTCCGGTAATGGCGGGCTTAAAAATCACTCTTTTTAGTGCAAGCACCTATTTTTATACGGATTCAGGGTATTGTTCTCAGAACTAAACAGCCAATGCAAACCAGTGTTAAGTTTGTTCTTCGCTGTATAAATAGTCCGAAAAAGCTTCTATTAAAATTATATACCCATTACGAGCCTGGTGCAACTCAGTTAACTCGATGTACTCATCCGTTACATGGGCAAGCGACTCTCTCGAAGGTCCGAATCCCACAGTAGTAATACCTTTTCTTCCGGCCGAACCGCTTCCGTTTGTACAAAACGCATAAGTACCCAGAACGGTATCGAAGCCCTCATTTTTTAACGCATTCAATCCGTGCAAAACGAGAGGATTGTTCTCTGAAAGAGACCACGCGGGGTGGAACTGTTTTACTGATTCCTTTTTTTCATCGGACCTGACGAGCTCCCTCGAGACTATCCGCACCTCTCCGAGAAACGTCTCCTTGTTTTTCTTTTGTTCTTCGAAAAACTGCTTGTAGGGAGCGAGGACACTTTCTTCGTCTTCCCCTACCACCGTTCTTCTGTCGACGGTAAGCGCACAGCGTGTAGGGATAACCGATGCTCCGGGATATGGAAAAGAGATAATGTCGGTTACCGTCGATATACCTTTCCCGAGTTTTTTATTTTCAACCACGGAAAAAGTATTCATAATCTGAAGGACCTTTGCCATCGATTCGACTGCGTTTATTCCCATCTCCGGATGGGCCGAATGTGCCGGGACTCCGTACGTGTCGATTGCAATTTCGGCTCTCCCTCTCTGTCCGGTCATCAAGTTGAGTGAGGAGGCCTCACCGATTATTACCAACTCGCTTTCGTAGCCTCTTCTGCTTAACTCCTCAAGAGCTTTCTCACAGGCATATCCTTCGTAGGTCTCTTCGGATGCAGTGGCGGTAACAGCAATTGTATACTGCGGCACATCACCTTCGAGAAAACCGGCCGCTGCAAAAATCATAGCTGCAACGGCCCCTTTCATGTCGGTTGTACCTCTTCCGTAGAGTTTTCCATCTACCACACTCCCGGAATATGGAGGATAGGTCCAGGCCTTTTCATCACCTACTCCTACTGTATCTATGTGCCCGTCGAGGACGATAGTTTTCGAGCTTTTTCCGGGAATAACACCTATTACACTGTTGTACAGATCTTTAAACACTTCAGGAAAACCTATATTCTTCATATACGAATAGATGTATTCCGAGACATTTTTCTCTTCTCCGGTAAGACTAGGTATTCGGATTATCTCTCTAGTAAAATTAACCAGTTCTTCTTGAGTCACTGCAACCTCCCTCATTTAGTTCCATTCATTTTTCCCACTGTTTATTCTGTGCTCATTACCATACCGGCAAGGTAGTAAACAGTAGTCCATACAGCTATCCAGTGAAGAGGTTTATCCGATGTCGGCAACCATCCCAGAGAAACTCCCTGATGTTTTTTCCTCTTTCTCTCTTTACCCAAAGCCATCGAGAGAAAAAGCAGCTCCTCAACCGAAATCCCCATAGGCTCGTCAAGCCCGGGTGCACAGCCTATGTCGAGCACATCGAAGTCTATACTGTAAAAAAGTGAATCGGTATTCGAAGAGACTCTACTGACCGTCTCCTCAATAACAGTATCCATCTCTTTCTTTCTGACTTCTAGAGAGGTGATCAGTCTAGTTCCTTTTGATGCAAACCACTTCGTTTGAGCTTTGAAGTTTCTCGGACCCCGCATACCGATGTGTACATGATTGTGCATATCTATTTTCTCGCATTCGGACATACGGGCTATCCAGGTTGCTCCACAATATTTCTCTTTTCCGTGCTCGTCCATGTTGTCACCGTGAGCATCCAGGGTGATGCATCCCACCCCTTTTTCGCTGCACTCTCCCAAAGCCTGGGCGAGCGGTAAACTCGAACCCACTTCCGTTCCGCCTATTACTATCGGAACCGCACCGGCTTCGAGCACATCCTTTATCTTAGCCTTTACACTTTCGATAGCAGAAATCGTGTCCGATCTCACCGCTACTTGCGCATCTCCGTAGTCGACTACACGGAGATGATCGAACACATCAACATCGTATTCAGGTAAATACCCGCTGTACTTTATCGAGTCTTTTCTGAGGTTTACAGGAGTAAGAAGATTATTCGTATAACTCCTGGCAACTCCTGCAGCACCCTGGAAAGGCGCACCCAACACAACAACATCGGCGCCGGCCAGATCCTCTTTGCTCGAGGCCAGGGGTATTCCGAGAAAGGTCGGAGTATCGGGATACAACATCGGAACCTTCCACTCCATCAACGGGTCCATAGACTCTCGTATTTCTCTCATCTCTTCCTCCGACTTTCTTTTCTACGACTTTTCCACGTTGCACCCCCGTTCACCGTTTGGTGTGCTTCCCGGGGGTGCTTTTATAAAAAGCGCCGTTATCAGCTATATTGTCGTCAGTTCCCAGCTGTCGGCTACCGGTGTGGAAAGAATTTTCTCTTTGTATTCGACGGCCACCCGTTCCGCTTCACGGATCAACTCGGTGGCATCGACATTTTTTACCTCGTAATCTCGTACCTTTATGTCGCCGTTTACCATTACCATCTCCACGTCCGAACCTCTTGCTCCAAAAGCGGCGGCTTCCCACACATCGAAGAGGGGAGCGGTCGTCAGTTTATCTTTCAGATCGACCATAATAAGATCTGCCTTTTTGTTCTTTTCCAGAGAACCAATTTCCTTATCCATTCCGAGTGCTCTTGCACCGTTCATAGTCGCCATTTCGAGTACTTCCTTGTTAGGAAGCAAATTCCTGTCCAGATTCGCCGTACGGATAAGATAGGCAGCGTGCACCATCATCTCGTGCATATCCATGATATTTAT
>JAIPFV010000033.1 GCA_021736475.1 Spirochaetia bacterium
AATCGGCACACACTACAATGCCGAAGGCGGCGTTGGCCAGAAAGGATGCCCCGTGGGGCTTACAGTTCGTGAGGGTCGTCAATAAAGCAGGATCATCTACCAGTATAAAGCTCCACGGCTGAATTCCCTTCGAGCTCGGTGAGAGGAGGGCAGCCTGAAAAATTCGTTCAAGCTTTTCAGGCTCTACGGCTCGCGGTTCAAAGGTCCGTACGCTGCGGCGTTTTTGAAGAAGTTTATATAACATCTACACACCCCCTTAGTTATAATAGAAAATCATTGATATTATGATTCCGATAAGAATACCGGCCACTGCTTGAGGATAGGTATGTCCGAGCAGTGTTTTAAGGTGCTGACGTTCGAACCCCTCGTGCAGCAGGTAATTGAACTCCTCTAAGAGGTCGTTCAGTATCTCAGCATGCTCGCCCGCTGCCCGGCGAATACCTGTGGCATCGTAAATAACTATCACAGCTAGAACGATAGTAATGGTAAACTCCGAGCTGTTCCAGCCATGCACCAAACCCATACTGGTAGCCAGAGAGGCCACCGCCGCCGAGTGGCTCGAGGGCATTCCACCGGTTTCAAACACCCGGTGGAGATTAAGCTTTCGTTGAAAAATTATTTCCTGGATGCTTTTTAGCGCCTGAGCGATAAAAGCTGCCAGAAAGGTTGTCCAGAGAATACTGTTTTGTAAAACTTCAGCCATACTATCTATTTTTTCCCGAAGGGACGAGATTTTTTCTTAGACTTTTTTTCAGAAACCACAGTAGGCTGCGATGCAGATTCAGCTTCAGGAGAGGCTATCTCTTTTTTAGAGGAAGCACTGTCTTTTAGCTCCTCTTCCTTCTCCTTCAAAGCTTTCTCTTTATCTTTGGCTTTCTTAGAGCGCTCACGTACTCTCTGCCTGCCGGATTTATTGAAATAATTTAGCACGTAATAAAAGAACGAGTAGATGATCCCAACTATAAACGCAACAAGTGTTACTGCTACCGTAGAAATGTCTGAGAACATGTATCCAAACAAGTTTATACTGGTAGTATACCCTACATTTAGGGCAACAAATGCAACTACAATGGCCAGAAGGATGATGTGAATGACCAAACGTATCATTTTTTCTTTGTCTCCTTATTAGTTTTATCTATATTCGGTGGAAGGCCTCTTTTAACGCGATATTCATCAACGGTAATCATAGGCGGGCGTTCTTCTTCCAGAATCTGCAGTTCAAGAGTTTCAAATTCTTCATCATGGGCTTGAAACTGCCGCAAGATATGACTTAGTTCCAGCTTGTCATGAATGATATCAAGGGCTTGCAGCCGCGAAAAAAAAGTCTGTAAAATACCAAACGCCATTTTCCCAAGGCTGCGGGTATCTTGGTTACGGTGGACCCGTTGGTCAAGATCAGTTTGAGCAAATGCTGTAAGCCCCCATTTCTGATATACATCGATAATATGAGATGTCTCTACTCCGTAGCCAATAGGGAATGGAATCTGCTCTAAGACCTCACGGCGGACGGCATATTCACCTGAAAGGGGCTGTATTAAGCCGGTGAGTTCAGGAAAAAAGAGGCTGAATAGAGGACGTATGAGAATCTCCGTCACTCTACCTCCTCCGGAAGGGCGAATTCCCTGCGAGAAAGCCAGCGGACGGTCATAAAATGCTTTTACATATTGTATCTCTTTACGGTATACCAGCGGGGCAATTAATCCGTACGCAAATCGGGGATGGATGTTTTTTATATCCGCATCAATATAGACTATTATATCGCCTTTGAGTTGATAAATAGCCTTCCACAGATTCTCTCCTTTTCCTTTTTTAGGATCGAGTTCAGGCAGTATATCTTCTGCCAAATATACATCTGCGCCAAAGGAGCGGGCAACTGAGACAGTGTCGTCGGTAGAACCGGAGTCTATAACTGCAATCTCATCAAGCAAAGGATAGCGGTTCATTAGCTCGGACCTGAACAGAATTATCTCTTTTCCGATTGTTGCCTCTTCGTTGAGCGTGGGGATGCAGAGCGAGATGCTCAAACCCTGTTTCTGTTTCTGAGCAACTAAATCTTCCAGTTCAGCGAACGCTGAATGGTGATAGGTGTTTCTTTTAAGCCAGGTGCTAAGTTTCATCGCAATATCCCTTGTCGATAGCTACCAGCATTGCCAGCAACTGTGTGAGTCCGTTATAAATGGGTTCAATTTCAATACTCTCCTCAGGCTTATTTAGGTTTTCGCCATCCGTGAGCCCCAGGGTGAGGGCGGGGATCTTGTGGTCGATAAAGGCTGAAAGCTCGGATGTGCTGGGAGATATTCGCGGGTTGATATCGAGGGATTTCATAATTGCCCGTGCGTTAGAAGCCAATGGGTGGGAAAATGAAATTCCCCCCGGGTTTCTTTGGGCGAGAATTTGAATTTCTACTTCTGAACCGTTGTGGGAGGAAACTTCGGCTGCAATATCCTCTATTTGCTGACGCAGGGTGTGAACCATCTGATTAGATTCACTCCGAATTTCAAACCTCAGGACTGCATCGCTGGCAATTGTGTTAAAACTTCGCCCGCCGGAGATTGAACCAAGGACAATACTGGTTTTCGGCCGGCGGGGGACAGGAATTTCAAGAATACGGTTAATAAGCTCGTTAATAGTAACTATCGAACCAACAGCCCCAAAGCGGGTCCAGTCATATTCTTCCGGCAGACGATAGGTTACTTCGCAGCGGGCCATTCCAATGGAAGTGTGGCTGAGTCGGCCAAGCTTCACTCCTTCTATACATACTCCTTCGTGAACGGGCATGTCTGTGTTATCAAGAAAAAAGCGTAATCCTTCAATGTTGCCATGGCCAAGGCTGCGCGAAGAGCCCATTAGTATCAGGTTGGAGTTTAATTGTATATCAAGTTCCTCCAGCAAGGCGGGGATTGTCGCCAGGGTCGCCACGCCCAAGGCATTATCTCCTACTGCGGGCCCTTTGACGCGGTTTGGCTCAATAGAAATGGTGTGGTCCACCGTTTCGTCAAATACAGTGTCTAGATGTGCCACTATTAAAATATTTCGTTCTCCATTCTTACCTGGTATAATTCCCAATCCATTGCCGACTTCATCGGTTGAGCAGTTTAGCATATGATACTGGGTAAACCTGTTTACCAGAAAGCTCATACGATTGTGTTCGCGGAAAGTTGGGGCCGGGATTTCACCCAGCATTACCAAATTGGTAAGCAGAGTATCGCGCATACCCTTTAATTTACTGTGCATATGAGGAAGGGTTTCTATCAGCTCGGTAATCCGCTGGTCCATCAACATACTCCTTTGATGCTGTAATTGTAATGTAGGAGCCCTAAAGATGCAATTACTTATCTTTTCAATGCTTGCAGTGTTTGCCTTAAGTATTCGGGAACTACATGCGGTTCGCAGGCAGCACGATTCGCAGACAGCCAAATAAAAAATGGACAAAAAATTTTATACAGTTGGATTTTTGCTCCGGTTTCTTCTTATACTTATAGAAAGATGAATTTTGGTCCCGGAAAAGGGAAGAGAGGAGAGTATATGACCGATCTTAAGACAAAGTACATGGGAATCGATGTAAAGAATCCAATTATCGCAGGGGCTTCAAGTCTCACTTCGCACATGAGTAGTATTCATAAGCTCGAAGATGCCGGAGTTGGGGCAATAGTAATCAAGTCGCTTTTTGAGGAGCAGATTCAGCTTGAAAGCTACAAAATGAAAGAGGATTTGCATAAGGATGATGATCTGTATGGAGAGATGCTGACAATTTTTCCCGAGTTAGAGCACTCTGGTCCCGATGACCACCTGCATTGGCTGCGTAAGGCAAAGGAGGAAACATCCATACCGATTATTGCTAGTCTAAATGCTATCAATCGACAGACCTGGATTGATTATGCAAAAAAAATGGAAGAAACGGGTGTGGATGGATTAGAACTTAATTTTTACCGTCTGCCGGTTGAGTTCGATGTTGACGCACGCACGGTAGAGAAAGAGCAGCTGGATGCAGTTACCGAGGTAGTCCAGAGTGTAAATATACCGGTTTCGGTGAAACTGAGCCCTTACTACAGCAGTCCGCTGTATTTTATTAAGCAGCTGGATAATTCAGGGGTCAAAGGTTTTGTACTGTTTAACCGGCTTTTTCAGCCCAGCATACATATCGATCGGGAAGAAAACGACTATTCACTAAATTTGAGTAACAGCAATGATTACCGGCTTGCACTGCGTTTTGCCGGCTTGCTGCATGGTCAAATTGATGCAAGCGTGTGTGCAAGTAACGGTGTGAACTCAACCGAAAGCTTAATCAAGGTCCTATTAGCCGGCGCAGATGTGGTACAGATGGTGAGCGCTCTGTACAGTCATTCGATTGTGATTGTACCGAAGATGCTTGGTGAACTGAAAGAGTGGATGGGTGATAAGAATTACAAATCGGTGAAAGATTTTCAAGGTAAGTTAAGTTATGCAAACAATTCGAAACCGGAGATCTACACCCGAGCTCAATATGCACGGGCTCTGCTGCATCCTGAAAAATATATTTTAACCGGCGAGTAATATTTACACGTGCTACTATGATAGTTTCGCATGCCGCGTAGCGGCAACTCTACGGGGTTGCCGCTTTTTTTATCATGTTGAATCAATAAACAAACGTGCCATATCCTCATCAAGAGGCCTGGAGAAGAAAAAACCCTGTCCCAGTTCACATTTAAAAGTGCGCAGGGCATCTGCCTCATTAGATGTTTCTATACCCTCGGCGATTACTTCCTTTTTCATTGAGTGTCCAAGGTTAATGATTGTTCGAACGACTTCGCTATTGTCATGATTATCTTGAAGCCCGCTTACGTAGGAACGATCAATTTTCATGGTATCGAAGGGAAAACGGTACAGAAGGTTGAGCGAAGAATAGCCTTCACCGAAATCGTCCAAATGGAGCTTCACTCCCATCTCTTTCAACTGATTGAGGGTTGCCAGAGCGCCTTTAGTGTCTGTAATAATCGCACTTTCAGTCACTTCGACTACCAAGTTCTCCGGCGGCAGCATACTCTCTGCAAGGGCATTTTCGATGTCCTGCAGCAGTACGGAAGATTGAAGCTGACGTGGAGATACATTTACGCTGATGGTAATGTGCTTGAGATGTGAAGGAATATGTTGAAGCCAATTGCTCATATCGTTGCAAGCCCGAAAAAGCACCCATCGGCCGATTTCATATATCAATTCGCTCTCTTCCGCAATCGGGATAAAAGTTTCCGGACTTATTTTCCCCAGCTCTGCAGAGTTCCAGCGTATCAGGGCTTCGAATCCCTTAAGTGCCCCCTTCGAGAGTTCAACTATTGGCTGATACTGTATATCAAAGCCGCTCTGATGGACCGTCTCGCGTAGTTCCTGCTCAATTTTCATATGGCGAATAGCCTTCTCCTGCAGTTCCCCCTGAAAAATTGAATACCGGTGCCGCCCCTGCTGCTTCGCGTGATAAAGGGCAATGTCTGCATCGCGAATTATCTCTTTCGGAGCGCTGTGCCTCTGTTCGGCAAAACATATCCCAATACTGCTTCCTATCCGTATTTCGGTGCCGTTGAAGAGAATGTCCTTCTGCATTGCATCTAATATTCTTTCGGCCACTTTTATTGTCTGAGACGGCTCGCTGATCTCATCCATCAGCACCACGAATTCGTCCCCGCCTATTCGCCCAACCGTATCTACATCGCGTAAACATTCGTGTAGACGGTAGGCGGTTTGCTTTAGAACAAAATCGCCGACGATATGGCCATAGGTATCATTCACAAACTTAAAGTGGTCGAGGTCAATAAAGAGTATTGCGAAGGTCATACCTCCGCGATGTTTATATTTGTTAAATGAGTGCTGAAGATACTCGGAGAAGAGTTCGCGATTGGGTAAACCGGTTAAGGCATCATGAAAGGCGGTGTGTCGCAGTTGTCCCTCAATTTGCTTACGACGCTGAATCTCCTCCTTCAGAGCGCAGTTGGCCTGCTGGAGTTCTTGAGTACGCTGCTGGACCTGCTCTTCAGTCTCATGAAAAAGATCCTCGATTTCATTCATAACCTTCCGATATTCCCGTACATCTTGTATAACAAATATGGTGCCGGAAATAGTATTATCACGGTTAAAAAGGTGAGAGGCTGAAACCTGGGCAGGAAACAGATAATTATCCCGGTCATATAGGCTCATTTCGATTGAAGCGCTGCTCTCTGTGTCCAGTAATTCGATAAGTGAAAGCAGGCGAGTGTAGTTGGAGCAGTTATGCAGCTTTTTGTCGATAAGCTCGCTGTGTTCATAACCGAACACCTCAGTAAAGGCGTTATTGATCACTTTGATGGTGTGGTGGCGGTCGCATACTAACAGGGGATCCGGCATAGTGTGAATGATGTGCTCGGCAGCTGGAGATGTGTTCATTTCTAAAGAGAAAAATTGAGAACTCCCAAGCAGCAAAATGGAGTTGTAGAATGCCGCGGCAATCATAATTACCCCTAAAAGGAAAAGAAACGGGCCAACGGCTGTCGGTGTAAGCTTAAAGATTGTAGTGAAAAGTTGTACTGACTCTGCAAGCATAATTTTTTTCCAAAAAACTCATTAAAATTGAAAAACTATATTAAATATAATTAGTTAACTATTCAAGGTCCAATAACTCTTACTGGCGCGTCGATTCATCACGGCTTATTAAGTCGGCCATCTCATTCACCGCATCATTAAGTTCTTTGTTCAGTGTTTCCACCTGCCCGCGAACCCGCTGATATCTTTGTTCTAGCTGCTGTTTTTCACTTTCCAGCTGTTCAATTTGGTTTGAAAGTGAATTGATGCGATTCTCCTGTGTGGACAGCGTCTTTTCTAGTCGGGAAATCCGCGTTTCTTTTTGCTCTACTTCTCTACTGAGCTGAGTGGCTGAGGTAGAACGCTGCTGCAATTGATCACTTAAAGCTTGATTCTGCTCTTCAAGCTGTGCGATTTGTTTTTCCAGTGAGTTAATACGTTGCTCATATTCAGCAGCAGTTGTTTGGATCCGATTGTTTAATATTTCAATCAACCCCTTTAACGCGCTTCCGGCAGCAGCTGAATGAACCTCGGCTGCTTCGGTCACCGCTGCGGTGAAGCGTTCGATTGCCTGATCGTACTGCTCGTTCTCTACCGCAGACTCGCCGGCGGAGAGTAACTGCCGAATTCTATCGGCTTGTTCCTGGCGGTTTATGCTTTCTAGTTGATTTACGGCTGTAGAAACGGCCGGGATTAATTCGGTGGCGCGATTAAAGTATCGTTTTGCCTCGTACAGTTTTCCCTCTTGCTGCAGTTTTTGCGCTTCAGCGACGGTTGTTCTGAGGGTGGAGATAGTTTTGGCTGATTCCAACAGAGACTCATCAGGTCCTGCCGCAGCGGTGTTAAGACTCTGTTCTTCCAGCAGGTCTATCATAAACTGGTCGATGTCCATTCGTCTCGCAAGTGAAGGGGCGTCCTGGACTGAAATGTTCTGAAGAAACTCACGCATATCTGTGATCCTTGCCTGAGCGGTTTGACGATTTCCCTGTTCAAGGGCCTGTTGAATATTACGGTACATTCCATTTATCTGATCCCGGTACAGCTGCTCATTTGATCTTATTTCCGATAGACGTTCGAGTTCCTGCTGTACCTCTGAAGCTTCTGCGGTAAGCCGTTCTCGTTCTGTTTCGAATTGTTGGCGCAGTTCAGCCTCTCTTTGCTGGGTTTCCTCTAGAATCTCGGCCTTTTCCCGGTTTGCCTCTGCAAGAATCTGTTCGGCAGTCGCCTGAGCTTCTTGCAGCTCCTGCTCCTTTTCAGCTATCTGCTGACTAGTTTCTCTTTGATATTCCTGCAGAGCCGCTTGGTATTCCTGTTCTTGCTGCTGTCGGAACTCCCGTAGCCGCTCCTCCAGCTCCTGGCTGCTCACTCCCTGCGATTCGAGTCGTTCCCGCTCCTGTCTAAGTGTTGCTTCAAGATCGTTTCGGAGTTGTTGCTCTTTTGCTTCAATTTGAGCCTGCATATTTTCCTGCAGCGACTGCCTTTGTTGTTCAATTTGCTGAAGATCTTCACGTATCTGCGAAATTTCAGCTTCTTTGGCACTTAACTGTTCTTCGGATTCCTTTTTTACCGCTTCCAGAATTTTTCCTTCAGTCGTTTCAAGCTGATCGGATTCCATACTCAAGGCTTCAATCTGTTGATTGAAATAGTAGTTGGCCCCAAAAATACCTGTCCCAATTAGTATGAGGGCCAGAAAATTTACCACTAGAGGGAAGAATGATCCCTTTTTCTGGGGTTGTATGTTCGAGAAAGCTTCGGATGCACTCAAGCGATTACTGCGGGCTACCTGATCAATTTGATCGACAATATCTTGGCGTTCTTCCTCTGAAAAACCTTCAACTTCAACCGGAATTTCATTTCGGGAGGTATCCTTTGCTGGGTGCTGTGCGGGAGAAGTTGCGGCCACTTTTCATCAGTCTCCTTGAGCTTAATTACTATAAGTTGTCGACACATACGCGGTAAAAGTTTAAGCGCTTGGCTGTAGCAACCGATTATTGTGATGAAGCCTTTGTACAAAGATGGCGCAGAGATAGGGCTTTCATTAGGAGCGTAGCAACAAAGTGAGAATCCGAGCGAAGATTGTGTTTGTAGTAATACCTATCCTCATGAGCTCTCTTATCATAACCGGAGTTGTATCTTCTTTTTCAGCACGTAGTGGAATGACCCGAGTTGCGATTGAGTTTCTAGGGTTTAAGGCCGAGGAGCTGGAGAACTACGCGTATAGTCAGTGGAACCTTTTAGAACAGAATCGGCTGCACGAGGATGAACGCTACCTAACCGTTGCAAAGAATGCGGTTGCCTCATACGCCGAATCTATTATCCGCAGTGATACTGAATTGATTTTAGCGCTCGATTCTGACGCCAGGGTGGCTATGGCAAGCGATGACATAGAGCTTACGGTGGTTGAGAAAGCCAGGCTTTACAGGAAAATTCATCAAAATGAGGAAGGCTGGGTAAATTTTACTCTTGGAGGTGTGGATAGGGTAGGGCAGTCATTTTTATTTCCCCCCTTCGATTGGTACATCTTGGTTACCGAGAGCTCTCAGGCTTTTTATCGAGAAGCAGACCAGATAATTGTGAATACCGGGTATGTGCTGGGCGGCTCAATAGTTCTTTCACTGATACTGCTGTTCTTCTTTTCCGGTTATCTGACCCGTCCTATTCGCCAGGTGGTGAAGGGAATGCATTACATTATCGAAACTAACGATCTTTCCCATCGGGTTCCGGTTGAATACGATGATGAGATAGGTCGGTTGGCCCATACTTTTAATATGATGTCTACTGAACTGGAGCGTGCGTACAACCAGATAAAAGAGTTTGCCTTTAAGGCGGTATTAGCCCAGAAAAATGAGCACAAGGTGCGCAATATATTTCAAAAATATGTTCCTAAAGATGTGATCGATACCATCTTCTTAAACCCGGAGCGGATGCTGGTTGGTGATAATCGAGTGGTGGCAATTCTTTTTTCGGATATCCGCAGTTTTACCACTATTTCGGAAGGTTTTATGCCGGATGAACTGGTGAATGCCCTAAACCGCTATTTTGAGATGATGGTGGATATTATCATCAGCCGCGGAGGAGTAATTGATAAATATATAGGTGATGCGATCATGGCGTTCTTTGGGGCCCCGGTAAAGCATGAGGACGATGCCGTTCAAGCTGTGGTGGCAGCGGTTGAGATGCAGGAAGCCCTACGATCTTTTAATAGCGAGCAGAGCAGGAACGGCAAGCCGGAGTTCAAAACCGGTATAGGAATCAACTATGGTGTGGTAACGGTTGGTAATATCGGCTCTGAGAAGAAAATGGATTATACCATTATTGGGGATATGGTCAACCTGGGCTCAAGACTTGAGGGATTGACGAAGCCCTATCATCAAAACATCATTTTTTCTGAAAGCGTCTATCGTAAGGCGAAGGGAAAAATACCCTGTCGCCTGGTAGATAAAGTGGTAGTGAAGGGCAAAACCAAAGGTGAAAATATCTATACAGCCGAGAGGTCGATTACAGCGCGTCAGAAAAAGGCCTGGCAATATCATCATACCGGCTTAAAATATTATTATCAGAGAAATTTTAACCAGGCTTTGAAGTATTTTGCGGGGGTCAAGAAGTTTTTGCCCGATGATTACTTAGCCGATCTGTATATTGAACGCTGTCGAATCTATATTAAATCTCCCCCGCCCGCCGGTTGGAGCGGAGTTGAAGTGCTTACTTCTAAATAGCTTGCATAAATTGAATCAGCTTACTACACTACTCCTCAAGTAATTACATATAGAACAGAAGGGGAGAGTATGTCCGATACTAGCGCCAAAGATTATAGCGTTCCAGCCTTAGGAAAGCGAAAAATTCCATCACCAATAATAATGTCGACCGAAGACGGAGATATGGTTGCCAATTATGTAAATGATGAGGAAAAGATTTTATACCACATTGAAGGGGTCGTGGGAGAGCATCAGCAGGTATGCTTTGATCCACATGAGCTGCTTGAAAAAGCCGGCCCCCGCGAGAAGATTTACTTCAACCCAAAGCATGTCCATGCGGCAATTGTTACGTGCGGCGGGCTCTGCCCGGGGCTGAACAATGTTATCAGAGCGGTCGTGCGCTGTTTGTGGTACCGATATGGAATTACACGAATTACGGGGATTCAAAACGGGTATCGGGGGTTTCTCCCGGAAACGGGTTTTGAGCCCCTGGAGTTGGACCCGGAAATTGTCGATGATATTCAGACCAAGGGCGGTACGATCCTGAAATCGGCACGGGGCGGCGGTAATCGGGTAGAAGAGATTGCAGATGCAATTGAGCGCATGAATATCAGTATGTTGTTTGCCGTTGGCGGCGACGGGACGCAGCGAGGCGCTTTAGAGGTAGCGGAAGAGCTTGAGCGTCGGAAACTGAATATTTCGATTATTGGTATACCAAAAACCATTGATAACGACTTCAGTTTTATTCAGCGCTCCTTCGGTTTTGACACTGCGGTCACTGAGGCCGTAAAGGCAGTTTCTGCAGCTCATACCGAGGCTCACGATACTATAAACGGTATCGGTTTGGTGAAAGTTATGGGACGTGAGTCCGGTTTCATTGCAGCCCACACGGCTTTGGCAATGAGCGATGTAAACTTCTGCCTAATCCCGGAGAGTCCCTTTGATTTAGATGGGGGGAATGGTTTGTTCATTCACCTGAAACGCCGCCTTGCAGACCGGAATCATGCGGTTATTTTGGTGGCCGAAGGGGCCGGGGAAAACCTTACCAGCGAAACCGGCAAAACCGATTTGTCGGGAAATAAGAGTTTAGAGGACATTGGCTCGGTGCTGAAAAGACGAATTAAGGAGTACTTTGAAAAAGACGGCATGGAAGTGAATATCAAGTATATTGATCCCAGCTATATGATTCGCAGTGCTGCAGCAAATCCAAACGATTCAATTTACTGTTCGCGACTGGGTGCGAATGCTGTGCATGCGGCGGTAGCGGGAAAAACAAAAACTCTTATTAGCATGGTCCACGACAATTTTGTGCATGTACCTATGCGGGTCGCGGTTTCTAAGCGACGGCATGTCGATATTGAGGGCAGTTTGTGGCGTGATGTGCTGGAAAATACTCGCCAGCCGATGAGTATGAAAAATCAGGTGTACATTAAAGACAAATAAGATTATTTTGTGAAACTTGTAGCAATATACGCTATAGTAGTGTAATAAAACACAAATATTATGTCTCTTCTCTATAGGCTACAATATTTATGTGAAAAATATTGCATTGCTTATTGACATTTTTGTTCGTTTTTATTAAGTTACTGGAGAAAATTAATTTATAGTTTTTTCTATAAATTGTTTGTTTCTATGTAACCATATCCAGCCAGAATGGTTTTTTTACTGAAGAGCATGGAAACTTTTTCATCGACCTCCTTTTTTTGTATCCCTCAGGGTTTTGTACCTCCTTTTCCCTGAGGGTTCTTTTTAAGTGCTTTTCATTTTCAAGGGCTGCCGGAAGTTTTTCGGTAGCCCTTTTTGTTGTGCGGCGAAGGAATGACTTCAAACGTTGAGATATAAAAAATTTTGGAAAGTAATTGATGCGAATTCTAAGTGCGAAATGTGGTTTCAGAGGAGCTTTTAGAGAACTCCCAGCAAACGGGCATATGCGCTCAAACCGGCGTCCTGTGGTTCTCCGCCAAGTACTTCCTTCGTAAGCATTTTACCCAGCTGTACTCCCTCTTGATCAAAAGAGTTTATATTCCATGTGAAACCCTGAAACATTACTTTATTCTCAAAATGCGCCAGTAATGCTCCAAGAGATTCGGGGGTAAGCTCGTCCCCATACAGCAGGCTGGAGGGGCGATTGCCGGGAAAGGTTTTGTTAGGCTGTTCATCTTGTTTGCCCTTGGCAAAGGCAACAATTTGAGCCGCTAAATTCGCATTAAGCTTTTGGCGGCTGCTGAATCCGTCCTGAACTGAATCCAGATTGCGCTGGTTTTTGAGAAAGCCAATGAACTGTAAATTGATCTGTTCGGTTCCCTGATGCAGTAACTGATAAAAAGAGTGTTGTCCGTTGGTTCCCGGCTCCCCAAAAACTACCGGGCCGGTGTGGTAATTCAGCGGCTCTTCACTGCGGCTAACCCGTTTCCCGTTACTTTCCATATCGAGCTGTTGTAGATGGGCGGGAAATCGTACCAGAGCTTGGGAATACGGTAATACTGCACTGATCCGATATTCGAGGATGTTGCCCAGGTACACTCCCATAAGTGCATCGGCTAGGGCAGCATTGTCGTAGAAGGAGGGTTCCAGGGCATGGCGATCAGCATCATGGGCTCCTCTGAGCACACGTGCAAACTCATCCCCTCCAAAGGCCAGGGAAAGGATAGTCGCCCCGACTGCACTGGTGGAGCTGTAGCGACCGCCAATGTAATCATCGATGTAAAAGCTCTCAAGAAAGTCCTCGGAATCGGCCAAGGGGCTGGCGGCACTGGTGACCGCCAGCATATGTCGACGTATATCAATTTTAGGGGCATGAGAAGAAATATAGTTATGTACCAGTTTTTGGTTTGTCAGGGTTTCTTGGGTGGTTCCGCTTTTGGATACCAGAATGAAAAGCGTGCTTTCAAGGTCAAGCCCCTCGAGTACGGCCGCCGCGTCATCGGGGTCGACATTAGAGATAAAGCGGGCCTCTAATTTTGCTTTAGAGTAGTAGCCCTGTAAGGCTAAATAGAGAGCCCTTGGTCCTAGATCAGAACCGCCAATGCCGATTTGCACAACGGTGGTAAAGTTCTTTCCGGTTGAACCTTTAATGGTTCCTTCATGAACCTTGTTACTAAAGCTTGCTATACGTTCCAGTTGGGTTTCATAAAAGGTTCGAAAATTGTGACCGTTTTCTTCAACGGCGTTCCCAAGCTGGCCCCGTGTTAGGTGATGAAGCACCATCCGGTTTTCACCGGTATTCATGCGTTCACCATCCAGCAGAGCCCGGTACTTTTCGATAAGCTGCTGCTCATCGGCAAGTTCGGCCAGGGCGGCGGAGATCTTATTGTCCACCGGAAGGGCGGCATAGTTGAAAGACAGTCCCCCGCCGACCGGTATGGTACAAGCGGAAACACGCTCAGTGGTAAGAATCTCACGCAGCGAAGGTACCGGCAGTTTATTTAATACTGCAAAACTCTCGGTTGCATCCAGATTTTGAAACTTAAGACCCATGTTTCCGCTCCTCAGCGAGGCTGCCTTCAGCACTATTTATCGTGATAGGTGGCGGCCGTCTTTTTCATTTCGTTGACCTGTCCGGTTGACTCTTCCAGTTTTCTATGTGCCATCGCAGATACGCCGGTGGACAGGCCGTACAGGTTAATAAATCCTGTAGCGTCTTTATGATTGTAGGATGTTGCGCCAAAGGATGCAAGGTCTTCCAGGTACAGGCTGTAAGGAGATGTACGACCGGCCACAATTACATTGCCTTTGTACAGAACCAGTTTTACCGTACCGGAGACAAATTCGGTGGCCTTGGCCATAAACTCATCGATAGAATCTTTCACAGTGGTAAACCACTTGCCTACATAGACCAATTCAGAGTATTTGAGGGCCAGAGTATTTTTCATACTCATAGTGTCCCCATCGAGGGTAATAGTTTCCAGCTCTTTGACTGCAGCGTAGAGTATCGTTCCGCCGGGGGTCTCATACACGCCGCGGCTTTTCATACCTACTGTACGGGTTTCTACCATATCCGAACGGCCTACTCCGTTTTCCGCACCTATCTTGTTAAGCTCATCAAGGATTTCCTGAAAACTCATCTTCTTGCCGTTCAGTGCTACGGGAAAGGAGTGTTCGAATTCGAGGGTAACAGCGGTCTCACGATCAGGAGCATCCGTCGGCGATTTGCTTAGCTGATACATGTGCTCCTGAGGCCGGTTCCATGGATCTTCCAGGTCGCCCCCTTCATGGCTCATGTGCCAGGTGTTCCAGTCACGGGAATAGATATTCTTTTTAGAAATGTTGCCAAGGGGGATATTATGCGCCTTCGCATAGTCGATGGCCTCCTCGCGGCTGTGAATATCCCACATACGCCAAGGTGCGATTACTTTCAGATGCGGCGCCAAGGCCTTAAAAGAGAGTTCGAAACGAACTTGGTCATTACCCTTTCCTGTGCAGCCGTGGGCAACCGCCTGGGCATCCTCTTTTATAGCGATCTCTGCAATGTGCTTTGCCTGAAGAGGCCGTGCAATCGAGGTACCCAACAGGTACTTCCCCTCATACACCGCTCCGGCTCGCAGCATTGGATACAGGTAATCATTACAGAACTCTTCCCGTGCATCTATAATGTAGAGCTTAGAGGCCCCTGAGGCTTTCGCCTTATCCTCCATGTTGTCCCAGTCCTCATCCTGACCTACATTCACACATACCCCGACTATTTCGGCATTGCTGTAGTTCTCTTTTAACCACGGGATGATAATCGAGGTATCTAACCCGCCGGAATAGGCGAGTACAATCTTGTCTATCTCTGCAGCTTTCATATGTATCTCCTTGTGCTGTTAAGAATAATTATGTATCTACTTCGGGAATTTTTGACTGAAAAGAGGTTGTTAAATCCTCTTTGGTCATACCTTCCCGCAGAATTACGAAAATTGTGTCGTCCCCGGCCACTGTGCCTAATATTTCCGGCAGATTCAGCTTATCGAGTGCCAGGGCTACACTATCGGCATGCCCTGGCAATGTTTTTATAACTCCAATGTTATAGGAAAACTCCAGTGCAACGATTCCTCGACGTACATCTTGTATGTATCCCTGCTCGGCCTTCGGGGGGCTTTCATCGGTCGGCAGAGAGTAGTAATATCCCGACCATCCGTCGGAAATTTTGCTCACCCGCAGGTACTTAAGGTCTCTGGAGAGGGTGGCCTGAGTCACGTTAAAATTTTCCTTTTCTAAAAGTGAAAGCAAGGATTCCTGGCTTTCAATACGGTGAGATCGAATGAGTTCCTTGATCTTTTTTAGACGTTCGGATCTATCTTTCATTATAGGCATCCTGTAAAAGCTTCAATTTGTATATTTATACTCTGATTTTGAATAAATTTACACTTATGATGGGAGAATTTCAAGATGTGAACACTCTTTTTTTAATTAATACCCATATAAAGTTGTGTTTTCATTGTAAACCTGCTTTAATATTTTCATATGAAGCAACTTCCACTTCCCAATCCTTTCGGAGTATCAATTTTTTATCTTACAGAGGTAGATTCAACCATGCGGGCGGCCCGTAGAGATTTTGGAGCTTCCCCGGAACATGGGCTTGTGATAAGTGCAGGTCGGCAAAGCGCCGGGCGAGGGCGTGGCAGCGGCCGTGATTGGCAGGCAGGGCAGGATGAAGGATTGTTGTGTACCATAGTTTTTAAGAAGGAAGCTATGAAAGCTCCTGTCTCATCGGTACCGATTCGTGCAGCCCTGGCGGTAAGTAGGTTACTAAAGCAGCAGTTTCAGCTCAGTCCCCTTATAAAGTGGCCGAACGATGTGCTGGTCGAGGGGAGGAAGATATGCGGTATCCTCTGCGAAAGTACCTCTGAATATGTGTACGTGGGAATCGGTTTGAATGTGCTGCAGGATGAATTTTCCTCCGAACTACGCACACCGGCCACCTCCATTTTTTTACAGAGTGGACTGCGCCCGGAACCGGTGGGGCTTTTGCCGGGGCTGCTATCGGAATTGCAGAAGCTTCTTATGGTAGTGCAGCTGCCCATGCTGGTACGCCCGTGGCTTTACCGGCTGGATGAGGAAGTAACTTTATTAGAAGGCGATCCCCAATTAGGAAGGTGGGTGAGCGGTATCATAACAGGTGTTGGGGAATCGGGGGAGTTGCGATTGTTGCAAAAAAGTGGGAAAATACGTTCACTATATAGCGGAGAATAATACTGCGGAAAATTAAGGAGAAGCTACATGGACAAACCAACCCGTGATGATGCATGGAACTTATTAAACAAGTATGTTCAGTCTGATAATTTGATCAAGCACTGTGTGGCAGTCGAAGGAGTGATGCGCTACTTAGCCCGTAAGCATGAAGAGGATGAGGAGAAGTGGGGGGTGGTCGGATTGATCCATGACGTCGATTACCAGCAGTACCCCGATCAGCATTGTACTAAGGTGAGGGATATTCTCGAAGAGCAGGAGTGGCCGGAAGAGTATATCCGAGCGGTTCAGAGCCACGGCTACAGCCGGGTAAACGATATTGAACCTCAGTCGTTAATGGAAAAGTCCCTTTTTGCTATTGATGAACTAACCGGATTGGTAACAGCTACTGCCTTGGTTCGGCCTTCGAAGAGTGTGCTGGATACCAAGGCAAAATCCGTAAAAAAGAAATGGAAAGATAAAGGTTTTTCTGCAGCGGTTGACCGCGATCTGATACAAAGCGGCGTGGATCGCCTAGGGGTTGAACTGACCGAGCTAATTTCCGACACCATTATGGGGATGCGAGATGTGGCGGATGAGATTGGACTGAAAGGGGAACCCCAAGTCGAGTAACTATACGGAACAAGAGCCGGTTATCAGGCATTAAGAGCCTTGAATCTAGGGCCGAGAGGGCCTGGTAACCGGGTAAAGCAATCGGATAATAAAAAAAAATAATTTAACAGTTGATGATTTGCTAAAAGATTAGTATTTTTTCTTCAGATATATAGTGTAATCCACTCAAAAGAAACTTAAAACACAAATTAAAAGAAGCGAGGTAGAATCATGGCGAAACAGCTAACGTTCAATGAAGAGGCCCGAAGAGCTCTATCCGACGGCGTTCGGAAATTATCCAACGCAGTCAAGGTTACTTTAGGACCCAAAGGACGCAATGTTCTGCTTGATAAAAAGTTTGGAGCCCCGACGGTAACCAAAGACGGTGTGTCGGTGGCGAAGGAAATCGAGTTAGAAGATCCCTATGAGAATATGGGAGCCCAGCTGCTGAAAGAAGTAGCAACCAAGACCAATGACATTGCAGGTGACGGTACAACCACTGCAACCGTATTGGGATACTCTATCATCAAAGAAGGGATGAAGAGTGTTGCCGCCGGTATTAACCCTATGGGGATTAAGCGTGGAATTGATAAAGCGGTTGCAATGGCGGTTGAAGAGATCCGCAAGCAGGCAAAAGAGATCAAGGATAAAGAAGAGATCGCACAGGTCGCTTCTATTTCCGCGAACAACGACCGTGAGATTGGTGATGAAATTGCAAATGCAATGGAAAAAGTTGGAAAAGACGGGGTTATTACCGTTGAAGAGTCCAAGAACATCGAATCGAGTACCGACTTTGTGGAAGGTATGCAGTTCGATCGTGGTTATCTCTCCCCTTACTTTGCAAGCAACCGCGACACAATGACAGCAGTGCTCGAAGACCCCTACATTCTTATTTATGACAAGAAGATCTCCAGCATGAAGGATCTTCTGCCTATTCTGGAGAAAGTAGCCCAGGCTAATAAGCCAATTCTGATTATTGCAGAGGATGTTGAGGGTGAAGCCCTGGCGACTTTGGTTGTAAACAGTATTCGCGGTACCCTGAGTGCGGTGGCTGTAAAAGCACCTGGTTTTGGCGATCGACGCAAGGCTATGCTGGAGGATATTGCCATCCTGACCGGTGGTGAAGTAATCAGCGAAGAGATTGGTCTGAAGCTTGAGAATACCGAACTCGAGCAGCTCGGACGTGCTAAGTCCATCAAAGTTGAAAAAGAGAACACCACTATTATTAGCGGTGAAGGTAAAGAGGCTGAAATCAAGGACCGCATCGGTCAGATCAAAGCCCAAATCGATGAAACCTCCAGTGACTACGACCGCGAAAAATTGCAGGAGCGTCTGGCTAAACTGGCCGGCGGTGTGGCAGTTATTAACGTAGGAGCTGCGACCGAAACTGAACTGAAAGAGAAAAAGCACCGGGTTGAAGATGCCCTGTCTGCTACCCGTGCAGCAGTTGCCGAGGGAATCATCCCCGGCGGTGGTATTACCATGATTCAGGCCGTACATGTGCTCGAGAAGGTCGATATGAAACAGTTCGACGAAGAAGAGCAGGTTGGATTTAAGATTGTACGCCGTGCACTTGAAGAACCAATTCGTCAGATTGCAGAAAATGCAGGCCTCGACGGAGCGGTGATTGCTGAAAAAGCCAAGCACGAGAAAAAGGGCATTGGTTTTGATGCAGCTGCAATGGTATGGACCGATATGATTAAAGCCGGAATTATCGATCCGGCCATGGTAACTCGCAGTGCACTGCAGAACGCCGCATCAATTGCGAGTCTGCTGCTGACAACTGAATGTGCAATCACCGACCTTCCGGACAATGATGAAGGTGGTGGTGCAGGTGCCGGTGCCGGCGGTATGGGCGGCATGGGTGGAATGGGAGGCATGGGCGGCATGATGTAAGCCGCACATCTCCCACGCACCATATGCCACTAGCGCTATCGTGCAGTAAATAAGTGGGGCTTGCGTGCAGCAGTACTGCACCAAGCCCTTTTTTTGTGCTACTATTGTGAATACGAAAAGGTGGATACGGAAAGGGGAGAGACATGAAGCGAGAAGATTTTGTTTTTACCATTGGGTATCAAGGCGATACCGCTTTGATAGACGGTCGCGCTCGTAAGGATTTTAGTAAGCTTACAACAGAAGAGTTAGCTGAGAAGGGTCTGTGGCGAGCGGCGTTTTGTTCTGCTTTATATGCAAAGAGTGAAGAACAGATGCAGCAGGTAGTAGAAAAATACAATCAGAAAAGTGGAGCTAAACTGGAATCTGTAAATGATATGAAGCGAATGCTTGGTGTATTTGAAGTGCCTGAAGAAATAGAGAAGATTAAAGTCTTGTAATTTCAGTACGTACACGGACTCCTTGACTATGCCTAGTATCCGTGGTACGTTTTTCCAACTTCCCAAAAACTATTATGGAGAGGATTGTTAAAAATGATAAACCTATTAGCACATGTACCTATATTGATGGGTGCGCCGCAGGGCGGTGCAGCTGGTGGTAGTGCATCCGGACAAATGATGACAACTTTCGTTACCTTCGGTCTGGTAATTCTTATCTTCTATTTTCTGATCATACGCCCTCAGAATAAGAAGCAGAAACAAACACAGAAGATGATAGCTGCGCTCAAAAAGGGCGACAAAGTTGCTACCATCGGCGGGATTCGCGGAACAGTTACTTCCGTGAAAGAACAGACTGTGGTTGTGAAAGTCGATGAGAATTCCAAGATTGAGTTTTCAAAGAACGCAGTTGCTTCTGTTTTAGATAAGAAACAGGCGAAAGAAGAAGAAGTTGAGGATTCAGAAGAAACTGAAACCACTGACGAAAAAGAGTAACTAAAAATTACAAGTACAATTACTGAACAAACCCACAGTCGGAGTTAACCTATGAGCAAACGTGGACGGTTACTGGTTATTATTCTGGTGCTTGTTGTAAGCGGAATTTTTCTCTATCCCACTTTTGAATGGTACTTTATGGTACCCGAAGAGAAAAAGGAACTTGCCGCCGGATCAAAAATCCAGATACGGGAGTATGCCCGCGGGCAGGCTGCCAAAGAACTTGAGCAGTTAAAAGAACTGGTAGAAGAAGATCCTGACCAGTCTATTCCTACAGACAATCAACACTTAATCGAGACCGCAGAAAAGCGGTACAAATTGGATGGTCGTGACCTGCCCGATAATTGGACAGTACAGACGATCTTAGCTGCTTTTGACAGCGAGTTAGAAGCTTTTGATGCCTTAGAGGCCTATCATCGTAAAGCTTTGATAGAATTGAAGGAACAGAGCAACAGCGTGATGCAGCTTGGTCTGGATCTTTCCGGGGGTATGCGTATTTTACTCGAAGCTGACCTGGACAGTTTGGAAGAGCGGCTGGACCGCGAACCAACCAGTCAAGACCAGCAGGAGGCTGTCAACCGGGCAATGGAGATCCTCAATAACCGAATTGATAAGTTCGGTGTGACCGAGCCCGAGATCCGCCGTCAAGGACAGAATCAGATCGCGGTAAATATACCCGGTGCTGCTGACCCGGAGAGGGTTAATTCGTTTCTGATGGGCAAAGGTTCTCTTAACTTTCATATTGTAGACCAGGAGATGAGCGAGCGGGTATCTAACTACTTTGCCGAAAATCCAACTAAGGTTTATACGGAGAGAGGCCAAATACGCAGGCCGGATTTTGTGCCGGCAGGTTTGGTGATCCGAGGTTATTATACAAAGGACCAATACGGAATCGACAAACTGCAGCGTTATGTGGTAGTGCGCGAAGAAGTCGGTCTTGATGGATCGCATATCCAGAACGCCACTGTTGGGCAGCACCCAATTACCAGCAAGCCGGTGATTAACTTTTCTATGGATCGTGAGGGTGGAGAGATTTTCTATAAGCTCACCTCAGCCAACCAGGGCGAAACTATGGCGATTCTGCTGGATGATAAGGTAAAATCCATGGCACGAATTTCCGAGCCTATTCGCGATCGTGTACAAATGACCGGTTTTGATCGTGAAGAGGCAAATGATCTTGCACTGGTTCTGCGGACCGCCGCTCTACCGGTAGACCTGAAGGTAAACAACCAGCAGGCCGTCGGTGCCTCTTTAGGTGAAGATTCGGTGCGTCAGGGACTTCAGGCGATAACCCTTGGATTTATTCTGGTAATTATGTTCATGGTTATTTATTATAAATTGTCAGGGTTGATTGCAGACCTTGCGTTGATTCTTAACCTTGTCTTTATTGTTGCTATTCTATCGGCGTTTAATTTGACACTAACTCTCACTAGTATTGCCGGTATTATTCTAACGGTTGGTATGGCGGTGGATGCAAACGTAATTATATTCGAACGCATCAAAGAGGAGTATCGTTTAGGAAAGACTCCCGATGCTTCGGTAAAAGCCGGTTTCCGCAAAGCATTCTGGACAATCATGGATGCCAACATTACAACCTTTATCGCAGCTTTGGTGCTTTCACAGTTGGGTTCAGGTCCTGTACAGGGATTTGCCAATACCCTCGCAGTAGGTATCGTAAGTTCGATGTTTACCGCCTTGTTTGTATCGCGGCTGGTGTTTGATTTTGGCGTCGAGCAGTTGAAAGCGAAAAAACTGAGTATAGGCTGGAGGGTTCGATGACCAAGATGATAAGATTTACTAAACTTCGGTATTATATGATTGCAGTTTCTGTTGTGGTAATCATAGCAGGAATTGCCGCTACTGTAGGTCAGGGCGGTTTTAACCTGGGGATTGATTTCCAGGCAGGATTAAACCAGCGAGTTCAAGTTGCTCCAGTCGGATTTACCGTGAGCTATACAGGCGAAGACGATGCAACTCTGAACGTCCAGGGTGAAACGATGATAGTTGAGGTTCGGGGCGAAGAGGGGGTAAATACGTACGAGCTTCCTTTTAGCCAGCACGGAACCTTACGTAACCTAACCGGAGCACTGGATGGGCTGGAGAACATAAGTACTGAGTTGATCGCAGATCAAACTATCGATAGTTCTCTGATTGTAACCGGGCTCAGATACCCTCAGGAGCTTGGAGACTCACCAGTCCAGGTAAACGTGCGAAATGATGATCCTGATAATTATCTGCAAATACAACAGATAAGAGATGCATTGGATGAGCTTAAGAACCCTCAGGTACAAGTGGTAGGTACAGCCTTCCATCAGGAGTACTTGGTGAGAGTCGAGGATCCGACCGGGGATAAAAAAGACCAGTTGGAAACGGATATTCGTAGATTACTCGAAGAGTCGTTTGGCAATGGTTCAGTAGTAATTAAGAGTTCAGAATATGTGGGGCCCCGTTTCTCGCAAACCTTAGCCCAGCAGTCATTCAGTTTAACATTGATGGCTTTGGTGCTGATTCTAATTTATATTTGGTTTCGCTTTCAGTTCGGCTATGCAATTTCTGCTATTGTTGCCCTGACCCACGATGTACTGGTTGTGCTCGGGTTTATCGGTGCAACTCAGCTGGAGGTTTCCACCACTACAATTGCCGCAGTTCTGACTATCATTGGTTACTCCTTGAACGATACGATAGTAATCTTTGACCGGATACGTGAAAACGAAGGGCTGCTGCAGGGGCGTGATATTGAAGATATTATAAATACGAGTATCACCCAGTCTCTGAGTCGTACTTTAATTACCTCTTTGACTACTCTATTGGCAGTGACTGCCCTGTATACATTTGGTACAGGTGCGATAAAAGATTTTGCTCTCAACTTGATTGTTGGTATTATTGTCGGTACCTACTCTTCTGTTTTTGTTGCTTCTCCAATGCTGCTTGGATGGCGCCGCAGTCGTGAAAAAAGGCAGCGGATCAAACGCGGCCTGGCTCCTAAGGCCACTAAAGCCGAGATCGAAGAGAAAGCCGCCCCTGCTAAGGGAGAGGCTCCAGCTGTCGAGAAGGCTGTTAAGAGTGAGAATATTGAAATACCTTCAGCAGAGCGTAAGCAGAAGGGCAAGCGTAAAAAACGAAAGAAGAAATAACAAGTAAGTAATGTAGTAAAGAGCGACCTACACCTTAGGGTGGAAAGGTCGCTTTTTTATTAGTATACTTATTCTAATGAAAGAGAAGATAGTTAAAAGAGCTGAGGTGCTAGGATTCTGTATGGGAGTTCGGGCAGCAATGAATAAAGTTGAGCGGGCAGCAGATAGCGCCGGGCCACATGATAATATCAGTACTTACGGACCATTGATTCATAATGCACAGGCTATAAAAAAATTAGCCGCAAGAGGGGTAGGTCAAGTCAATAATCCCGATGAGGTTGGTGGAGGAACCGTAGTTATTCGCGCCCATGGAGTACCAAAAGAGATATATGAACGACTGAAAGAGCGCTGTGTAAAGGTAATTAACGGAACCTGCCCGCGGGTGTTGAGATCGATGAAGGTTGTAGATGAATTTTGTCGGAACGGCTGTCATGTGATCTTGGTCGGGGATCCGAACCACGGCGAGGTAGAGGCAATCGCCAGCTACAGTGACGATATTGCCGTAGTGGAGAATGTTGCAAGGGCGGAAGAGATAGATGTGCTGGATAACACAATGGTCATAGCCCAGACCACTATTTCTCAGATGGAATATGATGCAGTATGCGAGGTATTAGCACGAAAAAATCCGAATATTACTATTGTACAGAGTATTTGTCCGGCTACTCAGGAACGGCAAACAGCTTTGGAAAGACTGGCTGCTGAGGTAGAGTCAATTGTAGTTATCGGCGGAAAGAACAGCTCTAACACGAAGCGGCTCTATAATCTGGCCGTGCGGACAGGTAAACCGTCCTGGCACATTGAAAACGCCGATGAGCTTCCCGGTGAACTATCTGTCTACACTTCAATTGGAGTGACGGCCGGCGCATCGACCCCCGATTGGGTTATTGATGAAGTAGAGAAAAAACTTAGGGAAATGTAGAGGAGGACAGCATGAACGGTTTATTGAAAGAAATTGAATCTCGAAGGGCTTTTAGAGGGATAAGCGATTCCCCTATCGAGGCAGAAGTACAAGATAGAATTTTGACTGCTGCTACGTATGCCCCCTCCTGTTCTAACAAGCAGCCATGGCGTTTTATTGTAGCTAACAACGACGATGCCCGGCAAAAGGTTCAGGATGGCCTCCTGGGAGGTAATTACTGGGCGAAAAAAGCCCCTCTGTTTGTTTTAGCAGCAACCAAACCGGACCTGGACTGTAATTTGAAAGAGAACCGGGAATATGCGCTTTTTGATGTAGGCCAGGCTGTAATGAGCTTACAGTATCAGGCAGTACACGAAGGTCTGGTGGTGCACCCTATGGCCGGCTTTAAAGATGAGGAGCTTAAAAAGCTGTTCAACATACCCGACGATTATGTGCTTATCACGGTAATTGCAATTGCTCATCCGGGGGATGACACTGAACTAAGCGATAAGCACAAGGAACTCGAGCATTCTGCCCGTACGCGCTTTGCCAGGGAACAGGTAATTGCCCTTAACCAGTGGAAGTTCGAAAAGTAAGTCGACACACTCTGGGGGTAGCCTATAATCGCAGGTGAAACAGGTCGGCGGCTACCCTTCGTAGAATCCATTCACTAAGAGGGTGTTTCAGCCCCGACCTGCGTGCCGGTACTTTTCCGGAGCTTGTGAATCAGTTTGAAATACCGACGATTGCCGATTGACAAGAGAGGGTTTTAGTTTATATAATTATTTCAATGAATGAAAAAAACAATTTTTGGAAGACTTTGGGGTAGTAGGATGAAAACTGCGAATATACTGATAGGCCAGTCCGGAGGACCTACTGCGGTCATCAATTCGAGTCTGAGCGGGGTGATCAAAGCTGCGGCCGAGATGCAGGGAATAGATAAGATTTACGGAATGCGGTTTGCAATCGAAGGGCTGCTGCAGCGTGATTTACTTGATCTGAGCTGTTTAAGTGCCGGTGAGCTGCAGGGATTGAGAGAGACTCCCGGTTCCGCCCTGGGTTCGAGTCGTTATAAGCTGCAGGATTCTGATCTACCGAAAGTGAAGGCGATTTTAGAAGAGTTTGATATTCGCTATTTCTTTTTGATTGGCGGTAACGATACGATGGATACCATCTACCGTATAGAACAGTATTGCCATGAGACAGGCTATGAGCTGACAGGAGTGGGAATTCCCAAAACGGTTGATAACGATCTGTTTGGTACCGATCATACCCCCGGCTACGCTTCGGCTGCTCGCTACATTGCGCTTTCAGTCCAGCAGGCTGGTAGATTGGCCGATGATATGCAGAAGGTTGACCGTTATACGGTATTTCAAACGGTCGGGCGCGAGGCCGGATGGTTGGCGGCAGCAGCTGCACTGGCCAAGAAAAAAGAGTCTGATGCACCGCATTTGATTTATTTTCCCGAGAGACCGCTCAGCCGGCAGAGAACCATTGTGGATGTAAAACGGACCATAGAAAAGTACGGGTGGTGTTATATAGTTGTCGGAGAGGGAGCCCTGTGGGATGACGGGACCCCGGTATCGGCCGCAGTTGAGAAAGACAAGTTTTCGAACTTGGAGTTCGGAGCTATGGGTGGTGCCAGCGCTGCGCTCAGCCTGCATACATTGTTACGCGAAGAGACCGGCTATCGGGGAGAGTTTCAGATTACTGAATCCCTCCCAATGTGCGCAATCGACCGCACCAGCCGCCTTGATCTGGATGAAGCGTACAGCTGTGGGCACAAAGCGGTTGAATTGGCTGGGTCCGGCGAGACTGGTGTAATGGTCACTATGCGGAGGGTTTCGAACAATCCGTACAAGATTGAGTTTGGGACCGAGAAGCTTGAAAACGTAGCTATCAAGGCGAAACCTCTTCCAGAGAGCTTCATAAATGCAGAGGGCAACTTTCCCACAAAAGAATTTTTCGAATATGCAGCCCCCTTAGTAGGAGAGTTCTCCGAATACATTACAGTGAGGGGATTGAATCCAGCGGTAATTTCCGCGGGTGATCGTAAAGCGGGTAACGAATATGCAGCTGAGTAGACTGGAAAACGGACAGCTTCTGCGGGATGAACAGCTAAAGCGAGTCATACCGCATAGGAGTACTTATGAAGAGCGGTGGCTTTTTATTGCTCCCCATGACGATGATATCGTAATCGGCGGAGGGCTGCTGCTGCAACAGGCGGTACGTGAGGGGAAACGCATAAAGATCCTCATTACCACCGACGGTTCCATGGGGTACTGTAATCTGGAACAGAAAGATTCAATTGCAGATACCCGTCGGCGTGAAACCCTGGAATCATTCGCCATAATTGGAATTCGGGATGTTGAGTGGCTCGATTACCCCGATGCAAACCTGATGCGGCATATCGGAAGACGACCGGCCTCAGGGGAACAGCAGCGCGCAAAGCCGGAAGAAATCGCCGGTTTTACTGGACTCCAAAACAGCTATACGGCGCACCTGCGAAGGTTCCGGCCTAGCCATGTGTTTGTGATGAGTGAAAATGATTACAATCCGGACCACAAAGTGGTGCATCAGGAAGTATTGATCTCCCTGTTTCATGCTGAAGGGGCTATCTGGCCGGAACTTGGAGAAGCCCTGGATGAACGACCCCATGTATACGAGATGGCAGCTTACTGCAATTTTAAGGAGGACCCGAACGTAGAAATAGCAGCATCGACGGCGGAATTGGAGCAAAAACTGGAGGCAGTTTACGCCTTTCAGTCGCAGAAGCAGATTGGCATGCTGGTTGAGAATCTGAAACTGAACGGTCCCTATGAATACCTGCGAGATGCAGGCTTTAACTACTATTCTCCTGCTCGGTATAGAACTCTTTTCCGCAGGAAGGAAAGCGGCGAGGGGGTCTGATGAAATACCGGGTGCAGCAGTATAGCTGGAAAGAGATCAGCTATTTAAAACTAGAATCCACCGACACCGGGGAGTATATATCGATTCTGCCCGCGCATGGCGGTACTGTACACCAAATTGCACTATGTGTTGACGGAGGGTTACCGCAGCAGATTCTGGACTGTGATGCGCCGGAGGAGATTCCCCTGAACCCCTGGTTCCGGGGAAGGATTCTGTTTCCGTTTGATGATCGGGTGCACGGCGGTCGCTACCGCTTTGCCGGAGAGACGTACCAGCTTCCGATTAATGATCCTGACGGGCAGGATGCACTGCACGGCTTTTTGTATGCGCAGAAGCTGGAGCTTGCTCTTAGTGAGGCTACGCAGGAGTATGCAACGGCGGTGCTTGAAGGGGAGGTGGACGCTAAGCCGGGCTATCCGTTTTGCCTGCATATCCGACTGCAGTATACCCTGAGCAGCAAAGGTTTTCTACTTGATGTGCAGATTAAAAACAGCGGTACTGTCGCGGCCCCGTATTCAATCGGATGGCACCCCTATTTCCGATTGACTGAGGAGAACGTTAATCCGCTGAAACTTCTGATACCGGCCGACCGCTTCCTAGAGACTGACGAAAAACTAGTTCCCAGCGGAAGGTTTTTGCCGGTTGCGGGCAGCCGGCTGGATTTCCGCGCGTCCAGCGCGATCGGCTCACGCGAACTGGACCACGGTTATTTGAATCCGGCCGGGTATATGGAATGCTCGGGTGAAAACACAAAAATCCGCATTGAGCAGTCCCAGCTGTTTGCCTATTCCCAAGTGTTTGTACCCCCGGCGCGAAGCTCGGTTGCCCTCGAACCGATAAGCGCGGCCACAGATGCCTTCAATAAACCTGATCTAGGCCTGCGTGTACTACAGCCTGGCGAGAGAGACCACGGCCGGATTTTAGTCCGCCTGTGTAAGTTATGAGTTAGCGGGTGGCATTTGCCAGCATGTGGGACCAAATCCGCCGGCTCATTCCCGGCATACCGGCCTGCGGAACTTTATAAAGCTCAGTTAACATATTAGCTGCCGCGCCCTTGGCAGGATCATAGGTTACATCCTGCAATGTTTCGATTGTGCATTGTGAGTGCTTGAAATACTGGCTCGTAGGCTGCAACTCTTCATTCAAAATGCTTCTAATGAGCTCTCCATCACCGGCAATATCGCCACCGATCAAGATGGAACTGGGATTGAGCAGGGATACTGCAAATCCGAGATTCTGAAGAATTTCAGTAAAGAGTCTGCGCTTGATAGTGGGTTTATCCTTCATCTGCCGGGTGTCCTGAACTGAAATTGCAAGCTCTGAACGATCACTACGGTTGAGGAATGCACTTCTGAATTCGCCTGCCCGGTGATTTACTCCGCGGTATAATTTCCCCTCAATCACGATCCCGAGTCCTATGCCTACTGCCGGAAAATCGGGCGGTAGATTAGCAGGGTCATGAAACCGCGGAAGTACATATAAGAATGAGGGGGTGCGGTGCTCACGTTGCTCCCATAAAATATGGAGGGCACAGCTGTTCGCATCATTTTCAAGAATGACGGGAAATTCAAATGTATCCTCTATATACTCTGACAGCGACAGAGATTTGATGTTATGAGCCAGACTCTCTTCAATAGTTGCGTTTTCAGGGTGCACTATACCGGGCATTGCAATCCCTACTCCCAGCAGCTGTCCGGACATACGGTTGCGGATGGTGGTAACAACCTGCTGCAGTTTCTGTTCGAAGGAGGCTCTCGCAGACGAATATTCACCCTGCATTCGGGTAAGAACTTTTCCGTTCATATCGCAGGTTACGGCGCTGTAATAATTTTTCTGCATCTCTATTCCGACGACTTTTCCATAGTCTGGATTTAGCTTCAGCTTGACAGCCGGCCGACCGCTCCCTTGCTGTTTTTTCTTAGATTCCGATTCACGAATGAGGTCTATAGTGAGAAAACGGTTTATTATGTAGGTGATGGTAGAGGGTTGCAGACCGAGCTGCTCAGCCAGTTCGATCCGTGAGGCGAACCCGTTCTTCAAAAGATAATTGAGAATCAGCGCACCGTTGAGCGATTTTTGAAATTGACTGTTTCCGATAACTTTCATTTGTAAAATTGTAATTCTTTTTAAGATTTTCTTCTATAGAAACATATATTTGAAATTACGGGTTGCATCTTTCTACAACCCGAATTCACAGCGGCTCGGTTATTTCTGCTGGTGCTGCTGCACGCAGCCCGGCAGACCGAAAATGGTTCTCTTTATCGACTAAGGTCCTGATGTGAGAAGCTTACGGACTTTTTTTAGATGATTTAAAAGCAGCAGGCCTTTTTAGCCCCTCTATTAATAAGCAGGGGGTGAAATGGGTATATGTGATATTCAGGATGCGTTTGAACAATGGAGGAGATATCTTTCACGGTTTGAACTTGACCGGCTATTTGATAAGCCGGCCTTGAAGCAAAGAGCACTCGGGTTATACCGCCGAAATCCA
>JAIPFV010000146.1 GCA_021736475.1 Spirochaetia bacterium
GTGATATTCACAGTCGCAGTGGGGACAAAATGGGGGGATAAGCATTGGTGGACCTCCTCTAAACTAAAGTGTGGGTACACTCTAATAGAGGGGGTAAGTCGCACCTGTGCTTCAATTCCCCATGGTTTGAACCATTAATTAACTTGACAAATAAGGCGAAACCTAGAGAATAAAGTATAGAGAGGTTCACATGAAAAACGCCAACAAACTCACCTGGATTGGGACAGCTTGTGCGGTATTTGTATTCGGGCTGGTGGTCACCTTCACCCCCCGAGTAGAAGCCGAACAGTCCGATCAGGCGACGCAACAGTATATTGACCGCATCCAATACGCATTTAATTTTATTCTCCAGAATTATGTTGAAGAGATCCCCCCCGAGAAGCTTTATGAGGGGGCAATGGAGGGGCTGTTTGAAAGCTTGGACGACCCCTACTCTTATTATCTGACCGCCAGTGATATGGAGGACCTGACCGACACTACCACTGGTAAATTCGGCGGGGTGGGTCTGTACATCAGCAAACCGGCGGAGTCCGAAAGTGATCAACAGTCGGATAACGGAAGGGATGCCTTCATCAAGGTGGTAGCACCAATAGAGGATACCCCCGCCTACCGGGCAGGCATCCACGCCGGGGACTACATCACAAAAATCGAGGATGAGTCGACTAAAAAACTTACCGTTGACGATGTAGTCGACCGCTTGAGGGGAGAACCCGGCAGTACGGTTACCGTGACCATCCTGCGGGGCAAGGACATTACCTTCGATGTAGATATTACCCGCGCCATCATAGAAATTCCCACAGTCAAACATTCTATGATACACGATACTATCGGCTACATCCGCATTATTCAGTTTACACCTTATACCGACGACCGTGTCCAAGAGGCGCTGCGTGAGTTTAAGCAGAAGAATTACACAAAACTTATCATAGATGTACGCCAGAATCCCGGCGGCCTGCTGACCTCGGTTGCCGACACTGTCGATCTGATTCAATCGGAGGGCACTATTGTAAGTACCCGTTCTCGGATAGCTCAGGAGAACGAAGTGTTCAGTGCAGATCCTGCTCGCGAGGTGGCCCCCGACATACCCATCGTGGTGCTGATTGACCAGGGGTCCGCTTCAGCCTCGGAAATTCTGGCCGGCGCGCTGAAAGATACCGGACGAGGGATCCTGATAGGCCAAACCAGTTTTGGAAAAGGATCGGTACAGAAGATAATTCCCTTTGGCCGAAGCGGCTTCAAACTGACTATCTCCCGCTACTATACCCCCAGCGGGGTGAATATAGACAAGGTGGGAATAGATCCGGATATTGAGGTAAAGGAACCGGAGCTTACTGAAGCGGACAACGACGATCTGAAACAGATTTTTGAGAAGCGGCTGCTTTCCAAGTTTGTGGATGAGAACCCGGAGGCCTCGGATAGTGAAAAAGAGGCCTTTGTGGAGCGACTTCGAAGTGAATACAATATAAAAATAGAAGAGCGGATACTGCGCAGGCTGCTGCGAAACGAGTTTCAGCGCCGTATGGATTTTCCTCCGGTGTACGACCTCGAATACGATCAGCCCCTGCAGAAGGCTGTGCAGATGCTGGAAGACGGCAGGATCTCCGACATGATAGACGAGGCTCGAAAAAACGCACCCGCCGCCGGCTCAGCTGCTGAGGGTGCGATTAACTTCGATCTGTTCGATTTTCCTGCTACAGGAACAGAGAGAAAGGAGAAGCCAAAGCCATGACCCACACTACCCTCACCATACGAACCGGAGCTCATACCGAGCTCAACGACATTAGCTCAGAGGTGGCCAACGCGGTACGCGGCAGCGGAGTTCAAGAGGGCCGCTGCAGCGTGTACATACCCCACACCACCTGTGGGGTAACCATCAATGAAAATGCAGATCCTTCGGTAAAAAAAGACATTCTGAAAGAGCTGAATAAGGTTATCCCCCTGGATGACGGGTATTCTCACATGGAGGGCAATTCTGCCGCCCACATCAAATCGTCGCTGATGGGCTTTAGCGTCACTATTCCGGTCAGCCAAGGACGGATGATGCTGGGCACCTGGCAGGGTATCTACCTCTGCGAGTTTGACGGCCCCCGCAACCGCAAGGCCATTGTTTCGGTTGGCGATTAGGAACACAGGTGCGCCGTTATCTGCTGCCCCCGGAAGCTGACGTTGACGATCCTCCTTCCAGGATTGTTCTGGAGGGAGAGGAGTTCCACTACCTTGCCCATGTACTGCGCTACGGGAGCGGCAGCTGGTTTGAGGCAATCGACCATAGAGGACGCAGGTATCAGGCAGAGGTAACTGCATGCTTGGCCCACTCGCTTGAGCTTCAGTTACAGCTGCAGGAGGAACCGGGGGAAGAGCAAAGGCAGGGGCAGGGGCCGGCGGTCCGCCCGAAGCTGCCACCCACCTACTATCTGTACCAGGCACTGTTGAAGGGCAAAAAGATGGATGCTGTTATTCGGCAGGCTGCGGCCGCCGGAGTTGACCACATCATCCCCCTGGAGACAGAGCGGACCGTGGCCAAACTGGAGCAGGGGCGGGAACAGAAAAAACAGGCCCGCTGGGAGGCCCTGGTAAAAGAGGCGGTGCAGCAGAGCGGCAGCAAGGTTATTACCTGCATTCATCCGACCGCCCAACTGCAGGATGTGAAAAAAAAATGTCCTGCCTCGACTTTAAGACTCATTTTTCATGAAGTACCCCTTGAAAAGGCTTCACTTCACAGGTATCTTTCCAGTTGCCCGCAGGAGATAGCACTTTTTATAGGTCCGGAGGGAGGCTTTTCGCCGGATGAACTTGCAGTGCTGCGCAGTTACGACTGCCGGCCGGTACATCTGCCCACCAATGTACTGCGGGCCGAGACTGCCGCTATTTATGCGATCGGGGCTATACAAACAATTGCAGGGGAGAGAGAGCAGTGGAAACACGTACCCCAATTTCCGGAAACGACGGACACAGCCGAATTTCAATAATCGGTGTACCTGTCGATGTACTTCCGGAAAAGGATATTGAAGAGACAGTAAGAAACTATCTCGATGATCAGGGAAAACATCAAATTGTATTCCTGACTCTATGGGATTTACTCCGGGCTCGCGGGAACAGTGACTTTGCCCGCACGGTGCATGAGGCCGGATTAGTTATTCCAACCTCAAAAAGTATTCAAAAGGCAGCCCGTTTTCTAAAAACCCGGGAACCGGTTCGTTATATGCCCTTTTCGTTCGTGATTCGCCTGCTGGGGGTACTGGAAAAGCACGGAAAAAGCGTGTACCTGGTAGGGCTCCGACCCGAGGCCCTGCACATCGCCTCGGGGAACCTGCGGGACAGCTTCCCCGGCCTGCAGATAGTAGGACGCTACGCCGGTTATTTTTCGGATGAGCGGGAGGAGGATGTAGTGACGGCCATCAAAAAGGCCGGTCCTTCGCTGGTCCTGGCCGGCCCCGGTGTGAAAAAGGGCAGATTGTGGTTCCACAAGCACCGAAAAGAGATGCCGGTCGGCCTATCCCTGTGGTGCGGCGAGTGTTTTGAAATTTTTAGCGGAAAACGGGAAAAACCGGCGGAGAAGAGCTGGAACCGCGGAACCTATTGGGTTCGGGACCTCATCCGACGGCCATGGACTATTTTACGGGTATTCTATTACAGTTACTTCCTGCTGCTGCTGTTGTTTTACCGGATTAAAAGCTCCTGAGGCAGGGGTTACTGGGCGGGTCGCTTACAGTTCATACAATTTTAAATATTCATACAGTTCTTTGAAGCGGTCTTCCATCGACCCGGCCACCGCGCGCCCAATTGCCCGGCGCAAGCCCGGCAGCAGTAGGAACAGCCCCAGCACATCGCCGACAAAGCCGGGGGTAATCAGCAGTACCGCAGCTACCAGCAATCCGGCCATTTCAAAAAACTCGATCCCCGGATAGTACCCGTCTTTAATCCGTCCGTGCATAGTATCAAGCACAGCGCGGATTATCCAAAAAGTGAATAACAGCCCAAGCAAACCGGTTGCAGTAACCAGCACCAACAGCACATATTTCGGCATGAGCTCCGCCAACTGCAGTAGCACATACATATCCGCTATCGGGATAAGTGAAAGCAACAGTATTATATAGAGCAACCGTAAAATAAAGCCACTGTCTAAAAAGCGCATTAATGAACGAATTTCTAACATACCTATAAAAATATCACAGAGATTACGCAGATACAAGTATACCGTCGGGGACAGCTATTCAAACTTTGGACGTCTGCCGTCTTGCACAGTTTGAGAAGCTATACTCACGGCGAGCAATTTGACCGACAAACTCTCCGAATGAATATTCACGCTGCTGGTTATAAAGCCTACTATAGGGGTATATAAAAAAAAGGGAAAGCGAGTGTCCAAAATTTTGTATGTTGATGCTCATGTCCCAAGCCATGAGCTGCTGCGAAAGGCCTTTCCATACCTCACTATCCACTCCGCCTACTCAGTTAGTGAGGGGCTTACGATAATCTGCAGCCTGAAACCCGACCTGATTCTTACCGAGATCGATTTTCCCGGCGAGAACGGGTTCTTGCTGTTAGAGCAGCTGGTCCAGCACTCCCCGCGGCTGCCGGTGGTAGTTATAAGTACGCTCAACTCTACTTCGAATGTAGTACGGGCTCTGCATATCGGAGCAGAACACTTCTTCTCCAAACCCTTCAATCCGGGAGAGTTGTGCCGGCATGTTCACGAGTTGCTGGCCTTAATGTACCCGCTGCAGCAGCAGGCATCAGGAGTGGTAAGCGGAAAGCTTAGCGAAGGAAGCGAAGGAAGCGCAGGGAGCGAAATAGCAAGTGATGAGAACAATTCCAGCCCGCTGGATGCACTTACCGGCTGCTCCAAAGCCCTGGTTCAGCTGAAACAATCGCTGCGCCTATTTGCCGCAGCGGATGCGCCGGTACTTATTACCGGAGAAAGCGGGAGTGGAAAAGAACTGGTTGCCCAAACCCTGCATAAACTCTCGCCACGCTGCAGGGGGCCGTTGAAAACGGTGCATTGCGGGGCAATTCCTATGAGCCTGCTGGAGGCGGAGCTGTACGGCTGCGAGCCGGGTGCCTTCACCGGGTCGATCCGACGCCCGGGCCATTTTGAACAAGCCCATCAGGGCAGTCTGTTTCTCGATGAAATTGCAGAGATGACCCCGGCCGGACAGATGAAGCTGCTGCGCATTATTGAAGCGCAGCAGGTGACCAGAATCGGAGGAAGGCGCCCCATACCTATCAGTGTAAGGGTTATATGTGCAACAAATCGGGATATAACCGAGCTTGTGACGCAGGGAAGCTTTCGGGCCGATCTCTATTTCAGGATTCACACCCTGCCTATCAACCTGCCGCCGTTGAGAGCCAGAAAAGAGGACATAGCCGCTTTGTCGCTGCAATTTTTACGGCAACAGCAGAGCTGCCTGGAGAACCCGATTTCCTACTCCGCCTTGATAAAACTCACCCAATATGACTGGCCGGGGAATGTAAGGGAGTTGCGGAACACACTGCAGTTAGCCCTGGTCCTGTGCCGGGGAAAGGTCATCCAGGCAGAACACATTCGGGTAGTTTATTGAAGAACTCTTACCTCAACTGCCTGGAGGACAGGAAACCGGTTGCCCTGTTCATCCTGTCCATAGCCCAGATAGCGGCCTATCAGCAGCACATGGGAATGCAGGGGTATCTCGTTGGCTGAGCTCTCGCGGCTGCGGGGTTTGGGCACCGTTCCGAAAAACTGTGGCCCCCGCAGCTGGGCATAGAGACGGTACAGATGCAGCTCCTCGCCATCTACCCATTCGCCGGAAGAGAGTTCCAGAATGCCGAGATACTCCTGTTCATCCTCGTTCACCAGCTGGCGGGAGGAGACAATCCCATTGATCATAAGGTACCGGTCTTTGGGGATTGCCCCTGTATCACCGGCTTCCACTTGGGCTGCCAGGCGGTCCAAGGTTAAATCGAAGGCCACTACCTCTTCAAACCGGGGCAGCGCTGCCGGCGACTGTTCAGCCTGGTCCTGTGCCGCCAAGTCCGCCGGCACAAAGGAGAGATAAACCGTCAACACACTACCTATGAAAATTGAAAACATACTATTGGACCGCATAAAGTACCTCTTTTCACATCAGCAATCATTCTGATTGTATGGCTTTATCTTAGAGCGGTCAAGTTTAGGATAAATCTAATTGATTTTTTACGTATTAATGTCGATATCTCTACTAGAGGAAATATAGAGCAAAAATAAAGAGTCAGGAACTGCTCACTTTTTCAGGAGAAAGGTTTGACAAATTATGATTACCTGAATAAGATTGTAGTGAACGTGAGAAAGTATCGTACGATAGAGAGGTTTCATGAATAACAACGATATAGTAGAAGGCT
>JAIPFV010000034.1 GCA_021736475.1 Spirochaetia bacterium
AGGTAGCCCTTACGGGCAGGAGTGGTGGTAACCACTACACTGCTTTTGCGTACCACCTCTTCCGCATCGCCGGCTTTAATAACCTCTATACCGAGCTCTTTCCGCATGTCCTCGACATACTGGTCACGTACGTCATCAGAATCGAGACTGAACATGCGTATGGTCTTAATATTTCGCACGAGGGATAAGGCCCGCATTTGGAACCGCGCTTGGGTTCCGGAGCCGATAACCCCGACGTTTTCCGCATTTTCCGGAGCCAGAAACTTGGCGGCAACCGCACCGGCGGCACCGGTGCGCACCTGGGTAAGATAGCCGTTATCCAGCAGTACCCCGTCCAGGTAGCCGGTTTCCGAGCTCAGCACCAGCATCTGCCCGCTGGCCGAGGGCAGACCCAGCTTGTTGTTTTCAAAGAAGCCCGAGGCCACTTTGATGGCCATTCGTTTAATTCCCTTGATATAGGCGCTCTTCACATCCACCTCGCCGGCTTTCTCCGGCACCGGAATCATCATAATCGGGGGCACTGTTGCATTGCCCTTCTGCAGTTCACTAAATCCGGTTTCGATTGCCTCAATTACGCTTTGATCAAGGTTTACTATACTCTTTAGTTCATTCTCATTTATTATGTATATAGGTTCCATACCTACCTCCTCTAGTGCACGTGCTTCTGCAGCACCTTAAGAAATGCGGCAGGATCAACGCTGCTGCCGCTGATTACCGACGCTATTCGCTTGCCGGCAACCGCTACCTTTCCACTTTGGATTGCAGCAATCCCTACGGCAGAGGCCCCTTCAATTACCAGACTATGCTGGATATACGCATACACCATAGCCTTCTCTATCTCCGCCTCATCGATGACCACATGCTGGTCAACATATTTCTGGATCAACGGCAGGGTGTAATAGTTTTCGCGTCCAATTCCCCCTAATAGGGAGTCTGCGAGGGTGTCCTTCTCTTCTACCGCCACCGGATGTCCGGCCTTCACACTTTCGAGCATAGCCGGTGATTGGGAAATCGACACGCCTACTACCGTAATGTTCGGATTGATCGATTTTGCAGCCATAGCAATCCCGGCCAGCAAGCCGCCGCCGGAGAGCGGTACCAGCAGCATGTCCAGGTCTGGACGCCGGCGCAGCAACTCCAGGGCAATAGTTCCCTGACCGGAGACAATCGCCGGGTCGTCAAAGGGAACCACCGGCACCATGCCGCGCGATTCCATCAGCTGGTAATAGTGTTCCTCAGCCTCATCCTGGCTGTGCCCCTTCACTTCTACCTCTGCACCTAAATCCCGGATCTTCTGTACCCGGTAGGCCGGTACATGCTCGGACAGACACACTACCGCTTTAATACCGGTCTTTCCCGAAACAAAAGAGACCGCTTTCCCGTGGTTGCCCGTCGAAAAGGTGATAACGCCCCTGCTCCGATCTTCGTCGGAGAGCCCTAAAATCTTATTTGCCGCTCCCCGAACCTTAAAAGCACCGGTGTTCTGCAGCGACTCAAGCTTCAATAGTACCTCTGCAGCCCCGCTTTCACGGGCTACTGCAGGGGAGTCTACAAGGGGAGTTTCCCAAATTACATCCTCAATGCGCTTCTGAGCTTCAAATACCGAATGTAAATCGGGCAGGTCGTGAGCAGTACTCTCGTGAGACTTACTCTTTTCAGCCATCCTCGCCCCCTATTTTGTAAACAACTGTATCGGGTAGTTGAATAAACTTACATTGCCGTCATCGGTAAGATAAATACTGGCATCAATTTCAAAACCGACATCCTCATACCAGATACCGGGTATCAAGTGGAGGGCCATATTCTTCTTCAACACGGTTTTATCTCCGGGTCGCAGGCTGATAGTCTGTTCACCCCAGTCGGGAGGATAATTCAAACCAATCGAATACCCGAGACGCGACTCTTTTACCACAGTGGAGTGGGAGATAGCATCCCGCCATTTTGCTTCCACATCTTCGGCGGTAATTCCGGGTTTGATGAAATCCAGCGTCTTCTGCAGACCATCCATGACTACCTCGGCGGTATCCTTCATCAATTGAGGCGGGTTCTGACCCAAGAAAATGGTTCTCGCAATTGGCGCGTGATAGTGGCGGTACACCCCGCTAAGCTCCAGCAATACAGCCTCGTCGCTCTTAAACTTTCGCTCCGACCAGGTAAGGTGGGGGGCTTTTGTCGCCTCGCCGGCCATCATCAGCGGAACAATCGATGGATAGTCACCGGCATGACCGTCGGTACCCTGATACTGCACCCGTACAATCTCCGCTGCGGCATCACACTCTCGTACACCGACATTGATGTTTTCAATGGCCGCATCCATGACCTTCTCTGCTATCTTTCCCGCTCGCATCATGAACTCAAGCTCTTTGTCCGATTTAATCGCCCGCACCCAATTTACCAGCACATCTCCATCTACAAATTTTGCATTCGGGAGATCTTTTTCAAGCTCTACAAAGGAGCGGTGGGTAAAGTAAAACTGATCCATCTCCACACCGATAGAACCTTTATCCCAGCCTTTCTCTTTAATTACATCGGCTACAAAGTTCATGGGGTGGCGTACGGTGGAGTGGACATAGTGATCGGCATACTGCCGAATGTTATCATGGTTCAAATGGGTGGACATTTTTGCACCATTTGCATCCATTCCGCGTCCCAGCCACATTGGCTCTTCCTGGTTCAGTGAAACCAGCACACACTGGTGCACATAGAAACTCCACCCATCGTACCCAGTAAGGTAGTTCATGTTGGCGGGCTGGCTCACCACTAACAGGTCGATTCCCTTGGCCTGCATAGCCTCTTTCGTCTTTTTGACGCGTTCCTTGTATTCTGTTTGATCAAAAACCGGCATAATGCCTCCTTCGTCAATTTTTGTTGAGTATTTTATAAAAATGAGTAATAAGTTAACGGCTACATAAAGCCGGAAAACTTCTTTTTTACAACTGCGGAATATACATAGTCAATCATAGTGATATAATCAAATACCGGAAGTCCCGTTGCCTCCTGCACAGCGACACCATACGGGGGTAGCAAGCTACACTCCAATAGCAGTAGTTTCACATTCGGATGGGCCTCGACCAGCCGATTGGCAATTTCCACTACCTCAGCTTCAATCAATTCCGTGTCTATAGTTCCGTTCTCCTCGAAGATGGAACCAACGAATGATGGGCTGGACTCTAAACCGCTAATCACCAGGTCTTTGCCGGGAGTAATACCCACCCCGCTGAGCACTGAACTGTCCAACGACTTTGAATTGGCGGTAATGATACCGATTTGTCCGCCGGGTTTCAGTAGCGTACGCATGAATGGAATCTGAGCCAGACTTGAGAGAAACACCGGAACATCTACTTTGGATGCAATTGTATCCTGGTACAGGGCCATAAATCCACAGTCTCCGGTTATTGCACGCACCCCTTCAGCTTGCAGTGAAAGGGCTGCGGCAATAATCTCGTCTACCAGGGACATATCGTGGGCCATGATCCGCTTTACCGTAAAACCGGGTACCCGTTGAAAGCGCACCGGATAGTTGTAACTGGTTGCATTGGCCGTGTCGCCGGGAACAAAGGGTACATAATTTTCCAGCAACAGTATTCCAATTGCTTCTCCGTAACTCACCTGTCCCGGTTTCACATGGTAAAGCATCTCAGCCTCCTTTTCCCCTATTTCACAAGTGCCGAGTTCGGCAGAAAGGTTGCAATTTCAGGGAAGGCTATTATTAGTATAGTCGCTAGAATCAACATCAGGATAAATGGTGGCGTATGCCGAATTACTTCCCAATAGGGCCTCCTGAAGATCAACTGCGCTGTAAAAATATCACAACCAAAGGGAGGTGTGGCAGAACCGATGGCCGCCTGCAGGGTAACCAGAGTTCCCAAAAATACCATGTCAATTCCCAGCTGCATTACATAGGGCTGGAAAATTGGGCTTAGCACATATATGGCTACAATCGGGTCTACAAACATACAGGCTACAAAGTAGGCAATAACCACGATAATGATAAGTCTGAGCTGAGTAGGATCGGCGCCGATTATCTGGGGCATTATCTCCTGGGGCAGCCGTAAAAAACTTATGAACCAGCTAAACGCTTGTCCGGCACCAACCAGAATAAACACTACTCCAGTAATAATACCGGTATCCAGAAAGGCGTTTATTATCTTTTTCATGGTAAGTGTTCTGTAGATCAGACCTTCTAACAGCAGCGCATAGGCAACCGCAGCGGCGGCTGCCTCGGTGGGGCTGAAGATACCGGCATAGATACCGCCGACAATTATCAGCGGAAATCCCAGCACCAGAGATCCGTCTTTCATAGCCTGCCAGCGCTCCGCCCATGTGGCCTTCGGCAGCACTCCGACATTTTTTACCCTGGAGTAGACATACGAATAAATCGAAAACATGGTAAAAATCAATATACCGGGAACAATACCGGCCAAAAAGAGCTTTCCAATTGATGTGCTGGTAACAACTCCAAATACAATAAATCCTATACTCGGAGGAATCAGCAGTGCAATATCACTCGAGTTGATGATCAGCCCCAGTGTAAAGGAACTATTATACCCGGCCTTCAGCAGCATCGGACGCATGGTTCCACCAATTGCAGCTACCGTTGCCTGGGTTGAACCGGATACTGCTCCAAATAGTGTACAACTTGCGTTGGTTGTAATCGGCAGACCGCCGGGAATATGTCCGACAAACGACTTTACCATGTTAATCAAGCGGGGAGCGGCCTGTCCGGAGGTAATAATGTTTGCCCCTAGAATAAACATCGGAACGGTGACCAAAGCCGGCGGCGTCATTCCATTAATTATCTGTTGTATTAAAACGGTAAAATTGAATGCCGGAAATGCAATATTGATATGAAGCAGCATCGACCCGAGGATAACCACCATAAATGGAAATCCAAGCAGCAGCATGCTGACCATACTTACCCATAGTAGTGTCATTGTTTCTCTCTCCTCCTCTCGGCTAGTAGCCTAGGGTTCCCTCTTCCTCGTATTCGCTCTGCTGCTCGGGAGACAGCCAGACATCCTTCTCGATAATATTTTTTATAATGGTCCGTACATATTGAATACCCGCCGAAGCGAAACCTATCGGAACGATAATCATAAATGTCCAGTAGGGTACCTGCAGTGCGGAGGTCATCTGCCCCATCAGCTTCATCTGTGCCATATACATATAACCGTAATAAGCCATAATAAACATAACTGTGGCATTGATTGCAGAAATGACAAAAATGAAGGTCTTCTCCAACTTCGGTGGCATCATATCCAGAAATGCTCCCATCCGAATATGCCGGGCCTTCCGCGCCGCATAACTTATCCCGACAAAGGAGACCAGAATAATAAGAAACTTAGAGACTTCATCCGCATAATATATACTTTGAAAAAAAGAACGGGCGAACACATTTGCGATCAGAAGTACCGCCAAAGCAGCAACCCCAAGCGACAGGACCGTTACTTCAAACCAATCGATACCCAAACCAATTATCCTGCCAAGCTTTTTTGTGTTTTCTTTCGTATTTTCCGCTGCGCTATTCGCAGTTTCACTCTTATCTACATCTTCACTCATAACGTCACCTTCTTTGGGTGATACAGGCTGGAGAGCGAGGGGATATACCCCCACTCTCCAAAACGTTGTATCAAATTTTATTCAACACCCAGAGCGTCTTTAGCGTTTTCAATGTCTTCGAGCAGAATCTCAAGCGCTTCAACAGCACCCTCGCCTGCAATACCGGGATACTTTTCTTCCCACACGGTTTGAGCCATTTCTCTGGCCTTTGCAACTTCTGCATCGTCCCATTCGGTCCATACAATTTCGGGTTTCTCTTCTTCGATTTTGGCACGATCATTTGCATTGCGGTTGTCGATCCAGTCGGCGGCCGCCATAACATTATCTTTGAAGTAGCTTTTCATCAGTGCCTGAACTTCATCGGGTAGTGTGTCGAAGTGCTGCATGTTTACAGTCGGAATTCCGAGAAAAGGCTCTGCCCACATTTGTGTAAAGTAGTTGGTTACTTCATAGAACTTCATGCTGTAGTCAGCAAACAGAGGGTTCACCTGTGCATCAATAAGACCGGTCTGCAGTCCGCTGTAGACTTCACCATAACTCATGGGAGTGGGGCTCATACCGTATGCACGGTAGTCTTCAACCAACAGCTTAGAACCCATTACACGAGTCTTCAGTCCCTGAAGGTCTTTGAGGGTTACAGCTTTAGGCTTTGAAGTCACCCACTGCCAGCCTTCGTATACGATTCCGAGGGGCACCAGGCCGTTGCGGCGGAAAGCTTTTTCCATGAAGGGCATGATCTCACCGTTGTTCACTACCCATTCAAGTACTTCCGGCATTCTCTCTTTTGGCCAGATGTAGTGCAGGGAAAGCACCTGAGCTTCAGGTACGAATGCACTTATCCATGCAAAGTCGGAATACACATACTCTACCACACCAAGCTGTGCCAGCTCGTTGATATCGCGCGTATCACCAAGAGATCCATAGGGATATACAGTCAGGTCGTACATACCATCGGTCTCTTCCCGCATGTAATCGGCAAAATTATTGCCCCATACGGTCATGAAATCACCTTCGATCTCTTCCGAAGCCATCTTTGCTTCCACAACCTTACTAAGTCCGGCTGCGCCTGTTTCGGCTGTTCCAGCATCCTCTTTTTGGCCCTCAGCGAAAGCCCCGGTTACTGAAAGCAGCATAGCCAACAGTACCATCAAAACTACTAATTTTTTACCCATGTTCAATGTACCTCCTAAAATGGTTTTATTTGTGGCGCCTAAACGCCAAGGTAAAATTATACGCATCGTTTTTTACCTCCTAAAAGTAACTTTTCCACCACCTCCCTTCCTTTTATTTTGCCAGATATTTTAGAGCTCCTTCAACGAAGAACTCTACTCCCAGTGGCATCACATCTTCGTCAATGTTAAAGCGCGGATTATGATGTGGAAAGTCGGTCTCCTTCGCGGCATTGCCTGTACCAAGAAAGGCAAACACCGCCGGAACCCGTGAGGCGTAAGCAGCAAAATCCTCGCCGGCCATCGACGCATGCGGCACCACTCGATTCTCATCTCCAAGAATTTCTTTTGCAGTTTCCTGCGCCAGCTGTACCATAGCAGGATGGTTGATAACGGCAGTATTCTCCCGTTCAATCTCTATCTCGCAGCTGCAGCCGTGGGTTTCACACACACTCTCTGCAAGATGTTTTAATCTCTTCGGCGGATTCTCGCTACTATCCGGCCCGCCTTCATAGAGGTACCGCATGGTACCCTCAAGCACAACGTCGTCAGGTATAATGTTGTTCTTTGATCCACCCTGTATTTTTCCGAACATAATTACAGTCGGCTTCATCAGACTTATTTCACGAGTTTGAATTCGCTGGGCATTTTGAATAAGATCGGCGGCAGCCATAATTGGATCGACTGCACTTTCCGGATACCCGGTGTGTCCTCCCTTGCCTTTTACTGTAATTTTAAATACATCCATGGTTGCCATTACCGCTCCAGCCTGTAGGCCGATAAGCCCGCTTTGCAAGGGAGTCCAGATATGAATACCCATAGCCGCATCCGGCTCCGGATCTTTCAGTGCGCCCTGTTCTATTAAAATTTCTGCTCCTGCTGTCTCTTCATTCGGCTGGAACAGGAATTTGATTCGGCCGCTTATTTGATCCTGCTTATCCACGAGCACTTTGGCCGCTGCCAGTAGCATAGCGGTATGCGCATCATGACCGCATGCATGCATGCATCCGTCATTCTGCGATTTATAGGGAACCTGATTCTCCTCCTGGATAGGAAGGGCGTCCATATCGGCACGCAGGAGAAGGGTCGGTCCCGGACGGGCCCCCTCAAGGGTGGCTATAACTCCCGTTTTAGCCACCCTCCTGGGTGTAAGCCCAATATCTTTTAAATAGTGTTCAACTTTTTCTGCGGTTCGGTACTCTTCAAATCCAAGTTCTGGGTGCATATGAAAATCGCGACGGAGTTCAATTAGCTCGTCTTTTAGTGCAGCAACTTGGTCTCTTACAGTCATCTCAACCGCCTTATATTAAATTTCTCTCGAGCAGCGTTTCGGCCACCTGCACGGCGTTCAATGCCGCACCCTTACGGATATTGTTGGAAACTACCCACAGGTTCAATCCGTTTTCAATGGTAGCATCCTCTCGCACCCGTCCGACCATTGTCAGGTCTTCATCGTTGCTCATGAGGGGGGTCGGATACAGCTCTTTATCAGGGTCATCCACAACCTTTATGCCGGCGGCTTTGCCCAATAACTCCAGCGCCTTTGCACGGGAGAGCTTCTTCTCCGTTTCAATATTCACCGATTCGGAGTGTCCGTACCATACCGGAACCCTTACGCAGGTGGGGGAGACTTTAATGGATTTATCTAAAATCTTATGTGTCTCATTTACCATCTTATACTCTTCTTTGGTATAACCACCCGCCTGAAATACATCGATATGCGGGAGACAATTGAAAGCAATCTGGCTTCCATAAGCTTTGGGTTCTTTCAGCGCCCCGGTATCAAGATACTCTATAGCCTCATCCCGCAGTCCCTCAAAGGCTCGTAATCCGGAGCCGGAGACTGCCTGGTAAGTGGAAACCACTACCCGCTTTATATTAGCATAGTCATGCAGGGGCTTGAGCGCAACTAACATTTGAATAGTGGAGCAATTTGGGTTCGCAATAATTCCTTTGTGTCCATCCAGGTCTTCCGGATTGACCTCCGGGACCACCAGCGGGCAGTTGGGATCCATGCGCCACTGGTTGCTGTTATCTACCACCACAGCGCCCTGTTCCACCGCTCCGGGGGCCAGTGCTTCACTTGCATCTCCACCGGCGGAAAAAATCGCAATATCAATATCTTTAAAGTTTTCAAACTTTGCTTCCAGTACCTTATAGCCTTGACCGTTGTACTGAACCTCTTTGCCCTCGTTTTCCGCTACATCCAGCGGACGAAATTCGGCCACCGGAAAACCTCTGCGCTCGAGAGTCTTTATCATCTCGGTACCAACCATTCCCATGGCACCAACTACTGCAATGTTGTATCTATCTTTTTTTGCCATCTCTCCTGCTCCTTATTTCAGCTTACCGGCTTCGATATCTTTGATGACACCACTGAGGATCTCGATACCCTTCAGCAGGTAGTCCTCAGTAATCACCAGCGGCGGGAGCAGCCGGGCTACATTACTATGGTGCCCGCCAACTTCAATCATCACACCGCGCTGATGGCCGTATTTACGCACCATTTTAGCAAAAGCAGTTCCCGGTTCTTTGGTCTTCTTATCCTTAACCAGTTCAATGGCCATCATGAGGCCGATACCTCGTACTTCACCAACAATTGAACTCTCGGCTTCAAGCTTTTTCAACGGCTCCATCGCCTTTTTACCCAGCTCGATAGCCCGCTCGGGAATCTGGTTTTCAGACATCCACTTTAAGGCTGCATGTCCGGCTGCAAAAGCCACCATATTTCCCCGGAAAGTGCCGATTGTTTTACCTGCCGGCCAGGTATTCAGAGATTCTTTATAGGCAATAGCGGAAATCGGGAAACCAATTCCACCAAGAGCCTTACTCATTGTTACGATATCGGGAACAATTCCGAAATGCTCAAAAGCGAACATTTTTCCGGTCCGTCCAAGTCCGGACTGAATTTCATCGCAAATCATGATTACATCGTGTTTGTCACAAATTTCCCGTACCCGCTGCATAAAACGCTTGGTTGGAATAATTGTTCCGCCTTCGCCCTGTACTGATTCAAGGATAACCGCCGCCGGTTTTGAATAGCCGGAGTGGCTGTCGCTGAGTACCCGTTCAAGGTTTTCTGCGGCCTGCAGATCTACATCCTCATCGGGGCATCCGAAGGGATTACGATACTTATAGGGATAAGGAATAAACTGTACCCCCGGCACCAGAGGTCCTAGACCATCACGGTGGCTACTGTCGGTGGTAAGTGCCAGTGAAGTACCGGTCATGCCGTGATATGCACCTTCAAATGCAATCGTACCCCAGCGGCCGGTATTGTAACGCGCCAGTTTAATCGCCTGTTCCACTGCATCTGAACCGGTCGGGCCTCCAAAGAACACTCGATTCAACTCTTTCGGCAGCAAACTGCCCATCAGCTCAACCATCTTTTGCCGTATTTCGGTTGGGATGTCCAATGAGTGGGTTACATCATCTATCTGCTTATGTGCTGCCTCCAGCACGTCCGGATGACCATGACCTACGGCCATTACTCCGGCTCCGCCAAACATGTCGATATACACATTGCCGTCCACATCTTCTAAAGTGGCACCTTTACCTCGTTTGAGGGCCATCGGCATGCCCTTCGGATAACTGACTACTGAACTCTCATGTTCACTTTGATATGTGAGAATCTCCTGGCTTTTTGGGCCTGGAGGGGTCACCTTAATTGTAGGTGCTCCTTCTAATGAAAGTTTTGCTAATTCTTGTTCAGAAATCATCTCTTACCTCCTGAAAGTTTTTTTATAACCATATCTCTCAGCGGTAGGACCCTTCGAGAGGTTGTACTAAATTGTTGGAACGCCCGGTTCCCGCAGCAACGGTATATGTTACTTAAGAAAGGATCATCCCCTACTTCAGTTAAGCTCACTGCTTTGCCCAAGGCGCTCAGAAATCCGTGCTGCCGCATCCTTTAATGGAGAACGCAGACTACTGAGCCGCTCCTCCGAAAGCCTCATCGCAGGTCCGGATATTGAAATAGTTGCCACCACCTGGCCGCGATAGTTGAAAATGGGAGCGGCCATACTGTTTAGGTCGTCACTAAACTCTTTTATCTCGTAAGCAAGTCCTCGGCTGCCGGCAGCTTCAATTTCTGTGAGGAACTGCTCACGATCAGTAATTGTTGCACTTGATCTTGGAGTCATAGGCAGTTCAGCGATAAACTCCTCACGCTTCTCCTGAGAAAAGCCTGACAGCAACAGTTTACCGGATGCACAAGTGTGCACCGGATAGGTATAGGTTACATCGGGGTTGAGCGTGAGGTGATGAGAGCTTTTAACCTCATCAATCGCTATTACCATATTCTCAACCAACACGTTCAGATAGATATTTTCCTCTGCAACCTTCATAAGCTCGATCATTACCGGTTTGGCTACGTCCCTTAGGTTTCTGCTTAGAGGAACTGTACTGCCCAGCTTAAAAAGCTTGAAGGTAAGACCATAGCCAGCGCCAACCTTCTCTACATAGCCAACTTCCTGAAAAGTCGCCAGCAGCCGATGCACATTAGCCCGGCTGAAGCCAAGAGACTTTACAATTTCAGTCGGTAATACCGGTTGGTAGTTCCCAATATATTCTAGCATCTGAAATGCCTTGAGAACTGTTGTAGCCAGTACATAGCCTTTTTTCTCGCTGCTTGCTTTTTCGCTATTTGAACGACTGTTTATATTTTGTAACACACATGTATTGTGTAATAGGTTTTGGGATTTGTCAATATTTTTTTGTTTGTTTTTAGTCCCGGGTTTGTTTTTAGTCCACGCTTCGGGAAACAAGATTAGTAGGGAGTGGAGATTTCCTCTACAGTACGCTGCAGTGCCGGCACCACTTCCTTTAACCGCTCCTCATCTAACCGATCAGCGGGGCCGGACACACTTATCGCCGAACATACCTGCCCATGTGAATCAAACACAGGCGCGGCCACACAATTCAGCTCTTTGCTAAGCTCTCGGCGGTCGAAAGCTATTCCCCTCTCTTGTACCCTTTTCAGCTCATCCATAAAAGCACCGCGGTCACAGATAGTATAAGGAGTAGTACGAACAAAACTAATCCGCGAGACTATTCGCTCCTGCTCTTCAGGTGCTAAAAAAGCCAGTATTACTTTTCCCAGGGAGGTATTATGAAGGGGGTCCGTACTGCCAATCGAACGATCAAGTTTTAAGTAGTTCACCGGCTCGACCTTATCGATGTACAGAATCTCATCTTGATACATAGCCCCATTATTAACCGTCATGCCGAGAGCCTGTGAGAGGCGGAGCATAGCCGGCCGAGCAGTATCAATCAAATTCTTCCGGTGGGGAACCGTATTACCCAACTCAAACAGTTTGAAAGTTAAATTGTAACTTCCGGGCTTGGATTGCTCAACCAATTCCAGTTCTTCTAGAGTGGCAATCAAGCGATGTGCATTTGATCGGCTAAGTTGGAGCTCTTTGGCAACACCGTTAGGAGTGACCTCTCCATACTGGCTGATACACTCTATAATGCGGGTGGTTGCCTCTACCGTAGAAAGCACCGTTGAACTGCTCTTGTTTTGCCCCATACGGAAAAACTATACCCCTTGCCGGGATCCTCGTCAACATTACCTATTCAAGTTGAATTATCTTTTGCTGTGCTTTATCCAAAGACACACGACTGCTGCCAAGGGGGCGCCCATGCAGCAGCACAAACTCCTTTGAGTCATCATCAAGCAGGGTCGACGGGAAATAGAGTATCAATCTGCCCGAGCTATCGGTCCGAGCATTCACAAGAGAAGCGAAACGGCGTCCACGTTTAATGGTCACATGCACAGGGTAGTCGGACCGGTCGGCTTGAATTTCAAATTTGACTGTTTTTCCTTCAATTTCCGCAGGGTTTACCTTTCCATTGGTCAAGTCCGGAAGAGAAGTGATCACGATAGTTCCTTTGCGCTGGAGAACCACAGTAGAAAATTCGACATCCGGCACCGGTGCAACAGAGGAGCCCCTGCTTACGTGTGGCCCCTCATAGCTGCGGCCCGAGGAGAGTTCAAGAAACTTTAAGCTGTATTCAGCTCTGCCGTTTCCCCCTCCAGTCTCAGTCGGGAGAACAATCGACACATATGGAGTCCCCGGATCAAGATACCGGGGTAATTGTGTGAGCTGATAGGTTCTGCCCGCTTCAAGTTCTTCAGCATCAACTACGTATTTACCCGCAATAGGGGTGTTTGCCGTGCTTAGCACCACCCGGGCGGAATCGGAGAGCAGGCTCACCATACCGTCGGGGCCGGTTGCAATTTTTTCAAGCATCCAGCCTTTATTAGAGTTTTTGTGCCAAGAAAAAACCTGGGAGGCCCCGTCTGTATCAAGCCGGATTAAATTCTCGCGACGGTCAAGGCGGATCTCCTGAAACACGCGCTGAGTCCCTTCAACATCAATTCTCTGCTCATACCAGCCTCCGCGTCCATCCCGATAAAAAAGGGTCTGCTCTTCTTCAGCTGTTACGGCAAATTGGCCGTTACTTAATATTCGAATTCCCGAGGCTGTACCGTCTTCTTGGCGCAGGTAAACCCATTCATCGTTGCGAAAGCTGTCTCGAACAAGGCTCCCATCGGATCGGTAGATCATCCCTGCAAACACTGCCGAGGCTCTGGAGCTGGTAGTATCTCGCTGAAAAAAGTTATTTGTGTCGGTGGGGACAGGGAGAATGTCGCGGATCTTCCGCTTATCCTGCTCTTCTCCCTGCTGGAGCACAACCCTCTCCCGTGGGAAATTTACAATATGGAAGGGATCTACAAAGTGAACGGTTGCCTGGGGGTCGTAGCTGACCCATCCGGCGTCATCATAGAATACCTCTACATGAGCGTGGTAGGCGCCGGAACCTCCCTGCCCGTAGCCCCACATGTGACCGGGAGGAATATAGGAATCGACCACCTTTGCAGGTATTCCTACTACCCTCAAAAGAAGAGCCGCTACATTTGCATAGCCCTCACAATAGGCTTTTCCGGTACGCAGCACATCTACCGGATTGCTCGAAGAGCGCAACGTATAGGAGACATTTTCCCGAATATGCCGCATTACTGCCTCCACCGCCTGGTGCTGGGAAGCAGCATCGGAGGTGAGGGACTTTGCTGTACGCCGAAGCCTGGCTATCTCAGCCTCGGTCATTGGGGTTTTTTCCACAAAGTCACGCTTGACTATCTGTCCATTCCCGCGGGTAATTTCAATACCCTTCCGACTGGTCGAGTAATCCAAATGCTCTTGGAAGCCTTGGTCATCATAACGGGAGTCAACCGGAAAAGGAACATCCGTGCGCAATTCATCAAGCTTTGCAGTCGTACGTACTACGATATAGTTCGATCCGCGCTTTATAACTTTCTGGGAATTCGAGTTATTCTCATATTCATAAAAATCATCTAAAAGCTCCTGATTGCCGCTTTTAATGGTAAACTCAAAACTCATCTCACCATCGACTATTTTTGTATCGCCGGATACATACGGTAAAGGCAGAAGCAAGAATATAATTATCAGTAATCTGTAAATTTTCATATACACCTCGATAGACTTGGTGCTGTAAAGATAATAAAATACATTTCGAAATCAAAATTCAAATCCGCGAGGTTCTTTAGCGATAATGGATAAGTCTGCACCTCACATTAACACCCTTTACTTCTCAACCGGGGGCTCTGAATATCCGATTTCCATTCAGTATAACAGCCGCCAAAAACACATCCGGCTGCGGATCAACTCCGAAGGCCGAATAGTCCTCTCCGCACCAATCGGAACCTCCCTCAGTAAAATACGCGGGGTTCTAAACCAAAAACAGGAGTGGCTCGCCTCGAAGATCCAGGAAACACAGCAAGGCTTGAAGCAGAATAATCCCGCTGAAAAAGTATTCCTCGAAGGACGCCTTTACATAGTTGAATTTGAAAACCCCAAACTAAGCATGTACAAAATAGATGTAGATTATGAGCAGCACATAGTTAGGATTTCAGGGGACCCTGGAAATCCTCAGAAGATTACTGGCTTATTAGAAGGATGGCTGCGAAAAGAGGCCAAGCTGAGACTTTCCAGTCTCGCCGAAGGGGTCTCCGAAGAACTCGGTATCCCTTATAAAAAGATATTTCTACGCAATCAGCGAACCCGGTGGGGCAGTAGTTCTACCCGCGGCAACATCTCCTTAAATTGGCGAACCGTAATGGCCCCGCCCGCTGTACAACGTTACCTGCTCATTCATGAACTGGTCCATCAAAAGCATATGAATCACTCTACCCGCTTTTGGCAGGAAGTAGGGCGCATATGTCCGGGGTATCAACAACACGAAGCATGGTTAAAGGAAAACCGCGCTTTGATGGGATTATTCAGAGATTTCAAATAAGCTTTCTGCATAAATTATGAGTTTGTTTTTGAAGTCGGGGTATCCGCAAGGGCAGCGATAATCCGGTCGCAGTGACGGGTATAATAGTTGTATTCCTCAGAGTAGATTTGATGGGCATCCTGATCTGGCTCATAACGTTCATCAATTTTTACTAATTCTTCGGCCACTGAGGTGAGGCTTCCCCTAGTTCCCAGATAAGTAAAGGCAGCTATAGCTCCACCGGTGAGTTCCGCGTCAATGATCCTGGGAACTTCAATTACCTTTCCGGTTATATCGGACTTCATTTGGTTCCAGATGGTATTCCGCCCCTGACCTCCCGATACCCGCAGAGTTACCACCTCACATTCCTCTTCCTCTATTTTTTCAATCAAATCGCGGATCCCGAATCCAATTGAACTCACTACCGCCCGTCCCATTTCCGCCGCCCCGTGGTGAGCTTCAAGTCCTGTGAACGCTCCTCCGGAAAACTCCCATACCGCCCCGCGATGCAGAGAAGGGAAAAAGTAAGGTAAATCGTTACTCGGGTTCACTTCCGCAACTTCTTTGAGCATTTGATAATAACTGCGATGTTTCTGGTTTGAAAAACTGCGGAACCATTCAAAGATTCTCCCGGTAGACGAGAGAATTCCGGCTATGTTATACATCCCCTCGATGGTATGGGGTAAACATCGTATCTGCGGATGAACAATCTTACGATCACTACAGCAGTTGATTCCCTCGGAGGTTCCGGTACGGTCGCATGTCCGCCCAGGAACGGTCACGGCGGTCCCCAGCAGGGACATCAGAAAATCGGCGCCCGTAGCCACCACCGGAGTTCCAGGGGATACACCACTCATTTCAGAGGCGTACCGGTCTACCTTGCCTACAAGTTTCCCGGTCTTTAGCAGGCTTGGAAACTTAGCCGCATCAAAACCATAGGCGGATATCCCGGACTCATTCCAGATATAGGGAGCAAACTCTCCGGAAGGGGTAAAGGCTGATAACTCTCCTGTAAGCCGAAAGGCAAGGTACTCAGGGCAGCCTAAGAAAGCAGCTGTTCTATCATACACCTCAGGTTTATTCTGTGCCAGCCAGCTTACTTTCGGTAGAAAAAAAGATGGCTCTCCAGGCACCGCTTTGTCACGTTTATTTATCCAAAGAGAGGCTTCACTAAGGGTTTTTCCGTTTCGATCGATTGGCACGATAGTAGGACCGTGTCCGCTTATAGCAAGTGCCGCGATTAATGAGGGCTTGGAAAAAGAATGAAGTGCCGATAGGAGAGCATCCCACCAGGCCTCGGCCGGCCATGTCTCTAGGGGCCCCTGCCCTTCCAGTTCAAACGGGACGCGGGCCCACTCAATCAGCGAACCGCCGGCATCGATAAGACCAGCTTTTAAGGATGAGGTTCCGACATCAACCGCACATACAAGTGGTCGCTTGGCCTTGTTTATTTCTATCAGCCCGGCACCGGTCTCAATATCCAACGCATCTCCCCCTGAAAAAGAAGCTACCACTTAGCCCGAGGTAAGTCAATCTAAACCGAATTGCCGGACTTGACATCTTGCATGCACGGCCGTATGCTATGTGCGTTAGTGTTTTCTTCGAGGGAGGGACGTAGTCCCGACCGGCGGTTAAAGTCCGCAAACCCGTGAGAACGGGTGGAAACGGTGAAATTCCGTTACCGACAGTGTAAGTCTGGAAGGGAGAAGGAGATGCATAAGATATTAATATATCTAATCGTAAATCTCCCCGAAAGACCGACCTACCACTCATTTTTATTGGAGGATGTATATGTCCACACAATTCTTGAAAGGTCGGCGAAACCATTTTATTGGTGTCCCGAAGCTTATTGTTTTACTTCTCATTACGCTGGTTCTGGCTCTGGCAGCAAGCTGCAGTCCCAAGGATGCGGCCCAACCGGGGGACTCCGAACCCGCCGCCGAAAAAACTGCAGATAGTACCTCGGCCGCAGCACCGGAGGAGTATGAAATCGCCGTTTTTATTCCGGGGGCTCTGGCCGGAAGCCCTACTTATCAGATGCTGGCCGATGGGGTAAAGAAAGCAGCCCGGGAGTATGAATCCGCCACGGTCAAAATTGTAGAAGGCGGTTTTAATCAAGCCGAATGGCAGGACAAAGTTACCCAGCTGGCTGCTACCGGTACCTACGAGCTGATTGTCTCGAGCAACCCTGCTCTGCCGGAGATCAGCCGCAGAGTAAGCAGCTCCTTTCCAAATCAAAAGTTCTTATTGTTCGACGGATATCTGGAGGGGGAAGAAAATATCTATACCTTCCGCTACAACCAGTTCGAACAGGCCTTCTTAGCCGGCCATATGGCCGGACTGGTTACTACCAGTTCCATGGAAGGTGCAAATTCCGACCTTAAAATCGGCTTGCTCGCCGGCCAGGAGTACCCGGACATGAACCAGGCGATACTGCCGGGATTTAAAAAGGGAGCCCAATGGGTTGAGGAGGGCATCAAGGTTGACTTCCGCGTGCTCGGCAACTGGTATGATGCCACCAAAGCTGCCGAAATGGCAGACTCGATGCTTAAATCTGGGGTCGATATTATTCTTACTATCGCCGGCGGTGCGAACCAGGGGGTCCTGAAATCTTCCAAAGAGCACGGCAGTTACGTGTTGTGGTTTGACACAAACGGGTATGAGAAAGCACCGGGTACAGTTATCGGAAGCACAGCCCTGCGGCAAGAGAAAGCTGCGTATGAGAAGACCAAGCAAGCTATTGAAGGCAATCTGCAGTTCGGTAAAGCTGAGGTAGTAGGAGTCGAAGAGGGCTGGATTACCTTCTTAAAGGATGACCCTCACTTCACCTCCAACGTTCCCGAGTCTATCCGGAAGAAACAAACGGAAATACTTGAAAAAATGCAAAACGGCGGGATCAGTTTCGAGATGCCCAAGTAGAAGCCCATGGGAAACATCGATTTAGTCGATATAACAAAGTATTTTCCGGAAAACGGTGTAACCGCCAACTCCGCAGTTAATCTGCGTATAGAAGAGGGTGAGATACATGCGATAGTCGGAGAAAATGGTTCCGGAAAATCTACCCTTATGCATATTCTCAGCGGATTGATTCGTCCCGATAAAGGCAGCATTCGTATGAATGGCAAGGCCCTGCGAATCAATTCGCCCCATGAGGCCCTGGAACAGGGAATCGGCATGGTCTACCAGCATGTTCAGTTGGTGCGAGAGTTTACGGTTCTCGAGAATATAATTCTCGGGCGTGAGCCCCGCACCTGGTGGGGCCGAATAAATGCGGCTCAAGCTCGCAGCCGCATTCAAGCCCTGATACAGGAGTATAATCTGCAGATCGACCTAGACCGGCCCGCCTACGAGCTTAGTACCGAGGGAGAACAGAAAATTGCCCTTCTGGCGCTGCTGTATGCCGGTGTAAATTATATCATCCTTGATGAGCCGGCTACATTGTTTGAGGAAGATGAGACGGATCTGTTGCACAGGGTGTTAGAGAAACTACGAAGTCACAATTACACCCTTATCCTCATTACCCACAAGCTTCGGGAGGCTCTCCATTATGCCGACCGGGTGAGCGTGATGCGCGGCGGACGGTGGATAAGCACCCACTTCACCCATGAACTCTCCCAGAGTGAACTGTCCAATCTGATGGTGGGTTCAGAGTACAAGTTCGACCACGGCCACACACACCGCCATACACCCCAGCAAGCTCCCGAAAATACCCTCCCTGCAGCTACACCTACGGTTTCCACCGCCAAGACTGCTCATAAGCCCGAGGGGCCCGGGCCGATTTTGAAGCTGCAGAACCTCACCTACCGGCCCGCCGTCAACAGTGCAGCCCTGCCGGCCTTAAAAGAGGTGAGCTTTGAAGTACAGCCTGGAGAGGCGCTGGCGGTGACAGGAATTCGAGAGAACGGCTTGGAGACACTCGAGCAATTGCTCTCCGGGTTTCTCCTGCCCAGTTCCGGCGATATTCTTTATAAGGGAAGCTCTATCGCCGGTCGCTCAATACGGGAACTGCGGTCACGGCGCATTGCCTATATTCCGACTGAAAGAATGCTGCGCGGTGCCAGTCTGGACTCCTCCGTAGCTGAGAATATGATACTACTCAATTATCGCGATTTTCATGGATGGGGCCGTCTGAAAAAAGAGGAGATAGAACACTTCACCGGCAATTTAAAGCAACAGTTCAACATAAAGGCTTCTCCAAAGGATCGTTTGTCGGGGCTATCCGGGGGTAACATTCAGAGAGTTATAATTTCACGGGAAATAATCAACTCGCCGCAGCTGTTGATCTTTTCCGAGCCTTCCTGGGGGCTTGATATAACGGGGAGGGAGTTTGTCTTTGAGAAAATTGCTGAGCTCACCTCCCGGGGCTCAGCAGTGGTGATAATTACCAGTGATATTGAAGAGGCCCTGGAGTGTGCCGACCGCATAGTGGTGATGTACCGGGGAGCCGTCAACGGAATTGTACAGACTGATCTGGTTGATAAACCGGCGATAGGCCGGCTGATGTTAGGAGTAGACACGCATGCATGATACCCGCCCTGCCTCAACCTTTCTCAGTATAGGCGTGGCAATCGCCGCAGCAATTCTGGTCATGATAATTGCCCTCCCCATGCTCAGCGACTCACCGGCTCGTACCCTTTCCGCCTTTCTAATGGGTCCCTTTAGAAACTGGTTTTACATGGGCAACTTTCTTAACCGGGTGGGACTCTACATTATTGCCGGATTGGCGATGGTAATTGCCTTTCAGGGGGGGATGTTTAATTTGGGCGGTGAGGGGCAAGTATATGCCGGCGCGCTGAGTACCACGATATTCCTGTTGAGTGTCCCGAAGCTTATTGGTCCGGTTGGAGTTATCGGGGCTGTCTGTGTAGCCGCCGGTACCGGCGCTCTTATCGCCGGCCTTTCCGGCCTGCTGAAGATGAAGTGGAATACCGACGAGCTGATTTCCTCCTTCCTGCTTTCCTCTTCACTGGTGTACAGCATAGACTACCTCGTGAGCGGGCCGCTGCGAAACGCTGAGAGCTTTCTGCTCTCAAGCTCGGAAATAGCACGCCAATTTCGCCTCCCCCAACTATTACCGCCATCCCATCTGAATTTAAGCCTTTTGGCAGCTGTGTTATTGATTGGCTTAGGTTACAAGTATCTCTTTCACACCTCCAGCGGGTATGAGCTGCGGATGACCGGTCTTAACCGCGAGTTTGCCCGGTACGGAGGCATCCCTGTTCAGCGATACTATGTAATTCCCATGGCACTCAGCGGGGGCTTGTATGGCCTAGCCGGGGGACTGTATGTGCTCGGGACTTCCTTTGCAACCATGCAGGGCTCAACCTCCGGCATGGGATGGAATGGAATTGCTATTGCACTCATAGCCCGTATTCATCCCCTGTTGCTCCTGCCGGCGGCCATAATATTTACCTACTTGGAATTTGGGGCTGAAAATGCAATGATATATGCCGATTTCTCCTTTGAATTCGGTGCAGTTTTACAGGCTATAGTACTGTTTTTGGTTACGGCCCGCTTCAGCGGGTTTAGGGTTTTGCGGAAAAAAGGAGGCAGGCATGCTGCACTCGATAGTTGAAATCATGACCCCTTTTTTGCTGGCCGGCCTGGGAGGCCTTTTCACCGAACGGGCGGGAGTGCTGAACATTGCCCTGGAAGGACTCATGCTAATCGGCGCCTTTTCCGCGGCGGCGGTGGCCGGAACAAGCGGCAATTTGCTGCTGGGGACTGTAGCGGCAGTGGGCATAAGTGCTACCGCGGCGTATCTATACGCCACAGCAGCGCTGCACCTGAAGGCGAACATCTTTATAGCTGCCCTTGCAGTAAATCTCCTGGCAATCGGGGGAACCCAAATTGCCGCCCACTTATTATTCGGAACCAAGGGCGTTATAGAATTTGCAGGGTTTCCTTCTCTTCCCAGTATTTCCATTCCACTGCTCAGTTCTATCCCAGTTTTTAAGGACTTTTTCACAGATCATTCCCCCTTCGTCTATATCGCTTTTCTGCTGGTTCCCATATCCGCCTGGCTTCTGAATGCAACCCCCTTCGGCATGTATGTAAAGGCGGCAGGCCTCAACTCCACAGCCCTGTTTACCCGCGGGGTTGCCGAACAAAAAATAAAAGTACTGGCCATTACCATTTCCGGCATAACCTGCGGCCTGGCCGGTGCTTCACTCTCCTTTAACTTAGGCGCGTATGTGCCCAATATTACTTCGGGGAGAGGCTGGATCGCTTTGGTCGCAATTTTTCTCGGCTACAAACGGCCCTACGGTGTTTTTCTGGTAGCCCTCTTGTTTGCTGCAGCCGAACTTGCCGCTCAAAACGCCCAGGGAATTGCCGGCGCCCCTGCTTCACTCCTTTTAGCCTTTCCCTTCTTTATCACCTTCATCGGAATGATTATATTTTCCGCTCTGCACGCCCTCTTTTTAAGATTACAAGAAAAAAACCGATACTAGTGTAAAAGGAAGGTGCAGCCTTTGGATGCCGATAAAACCGAAAGGTTAGAAAAGGAAGTTTTTGACCTCCGCCAGCTGCTGGAGATCAGCAAAAGCCTCAGCTCTAACCTTGATTATCACAGTTTACTGGACTCAATTTTATACATCTGTATGGGCCAAATGGGAGTCACCCAGGCAGCGATCTTTAGTCGGAACAACCTCGAAATTCCAGGACTTAAGTTGATGCGGAACCTGGAAGGCTTTACTCTTGATTCCTCACGCAGCTACGTTATCAGCACCGAAAGTATTTTAGGGAACTACTTAATTTCCCACCCAGTATGTTATACGTTGAAGGAACTCTCCGAGTTGGTGGATGATCCACAAAGCCTCGATACTCTTCAGAGCATATCCCCCACTTTAATTGTCCCCCTGGTAGTCGGGCAGCAGTTGATGGGACTGATTGTTCTTGGCGAGCGCATCCATGACGATAACTATGCAAAAGAGGACAGACTCTACCTGCTGGATATCGCCCATTTTGCTTCGATTGCCATTCACAACGCAGTTCTGTTTGAAATGTCCACCACCGACATTATGACCCTGCTGAAGCTCCGACACTACTTTTTCACGGTACTGACAAAACGAATCCAGCATATTGCACACAGTAACATAAAGTTGTCGGTAATTATGACGGATATCGATTTCTTCAAACACGTCAATGATAGCTGTGGCCATCAAACCGGTGATGAGGTAATAAAATCGATCAGCACCATCATCCGCGATAACCTGCGAACAGATGACATCGGTGCTCGATACGGAGGAGAGGAGTTTATTATTCTACTGTACAATACCGATGAAAAGCAGGCACACGAAATAGCCGAGCGCCTTCGCATAAAGGTCTCCCGGACTAACTATGAGGATGTTGGATGCAAAGAGGCGGTTCATATCTCGTTAGGTGTTGTGGAATACAATCCCCGCAGAGACCATTCGGTGAAAGACATAATCCGCAGGGTTGATAAAGCCCTCTACTACTCAAAGGAGAAGGGTCGCAACCGTACAACCACCGGTTCATCACTTCTATCCCGCGAGCATCAATGAGTATAGGGAGGAGCGCCCCTGTGGACCACATCCAGGAACTGATTCAGCACCACCTTCGTTTTGTAACCCCCCAGCGTTTTGAAAAAATGCAGGCAGTTTTAGCAAACCGGACCCGTTATATTACAGTAGCCCTTGAAGATATCTACCAGTCTCATAATGCCAGTGCAGTATTGCGAAGTTGCGACGGTTTTGGAATTCAAGATGCCTATATTATCGAAGGACGCAACCCATTCAAGCCGAATAAGAAAATCGAACTCGGAACCAGCCAGTGGCTGACCCTCCACCGTTTCAAGAAGTCGACCCGCTGCACCGAAGCTGCCATTGAAGAAATGCGCACCCGAGGATACCGCATAGTAGCCACATCCCCCCATGGAAAGGATGTAGAATTAGAAAATTTCGATCTTTCGAAGGGACCGGCCGCATTTTTTTTCGGTAATGAACTTGATGGACTGAGCTCTGCAATGAAAGCACAGGCTGATGAGTTTGTTAGAATTCCAATGTTCGGCTTTGTGGAAAGTTTTAATATATCAGTCTCCTGCGCCCTAGTGCTGCACCATTTGGTACATCAGCTCCAAAGTCAGGTAAAGGACTGGCAGCTGAAGCCGGATGAAAAACAGGAAATTTTGCTTGACTGGCTTCGTAAGAGTAACAAAAACTGGCGCAGCATCGAGGCTTATATGAGCGCCCACAAGGAAGAGTAGATGAAAGATTCAAAAAGAACTATATGGTCCTGGGCTCTGTATGACTGGGCAAATAGCGCCTTCGCTACCACCGTAATGGCCGGATTTTTTCCGGTCTTCTTCAAATCCTATTGGGCCGATCCGACTAACCTCCAACAGAGTACTTTTTACCTTGGAATGGCAAACTCAATTGCCTCGATAATTGTGGCAGCTTTAGCCCCTTTTCTTGGCGCCGTCGCCGACCGGGGAAGTACCAAAAAAAAATTTTTAACCCTGTTCGCTTTTCTGGGCATTATTATGACCGGCAGTCTATGGTTTGTACAAATGGGATTCTGGCAGCTGGCAGTTGTTTTTTATGTAACCGCGGCGGTCGGCTTTTCCGGGGGCAATATCTTCTACGATTCGCTCATCACCGGAGTTGCATCGGAGAAAAAGGTGGACTTCGTCTCCTCTCTCGGTTTCTCTCTGGGGTATATCGGAGGAGGCTTGCTGTTTTTGGTGAACGTAGTAATGTACCTCAAACCCGAGTTGTTCGGTATTTCCGATGGAGCAACCGCAATCCGGATCGCCTTCCTCTCTGTAGCAGTTTGGTGGGCTGTATTTACCATTCCCCTGTTGCTGTTCGTCCCCGAGCCGCCGGTAGAATCACCTCTGCCTCTTTCCAAGGCCTTTAAAGGCGGGTGGCTGCAGCTGCGAAATACCCTCAGGGATATTCGTCAACTTAAGGTAGTCGGGATCTTTCTTCTGGCTTATTGGTTCTATATCGACGGGGTCGATACCATTGTCCGCATGGCCGTGGATTACGGGGCCTCCCTCGGATTTCCCTCGGAGTCTCTGATTGTGGCCCTGCTGATGGTCCAGTTCGTGGCTTTTCCCTCCGCCTTGGCCTATGGCTGGTTTGGAGGAAAAATCGGAGTTAAACGGGCGCTCTACGTAGCTATTTGGGCGTATGCGGTCATCACTGTGTTCGGCTTTTTCATGACTACTACCCTGCACTTCTATATTTTGGCGGGAATGGTAGGGCTGTTTCAGGGCGGCATTCAAGCCCTCAGCCGCAGCTATTATACACGGCTTATCCCGGCCAATAAGTCGGCTGAATTCTTCGGATTTTTTAATATGCTGGGAAAATTCGCCGCAGTACTGGGGCCTTTCCTGATGGGCTCAATTACCGTCCTTACCGGCAGCAACCGCTTTGGTATTCTGTCGATTATTGTTCTCTTTGCCATGGGAGGCTTTCTATTGACCAAGGTGGATGAAGAAGAGGGCCGTCGCATTGCCCATGAAAAGCTGGGACAGCACACCCAAGCCGAACTGGAGCCACCGGAAGACTGATGATAGTGGTCCGACACACTGGCTGGGTGTCCAACCGGCCGCGGTTAATGATAACCTAATTCGCGGCCGGTTTAGTCGTGCCAAAAAATCGGGGTAAACAGCACCAAAACCGTATAAATCTCAAGCCGTCCCACCATCATCACGAACGAAAGAAACCATTTTACATAATCGGGGAAAAAGGCGTAATTTTCAGTCGGTCCTACCTTCCCGAAACCGGGTCCAATATTGCCCAGGGTAACCAGGGCCGTTGAAAAGGAAGTAAGAATAGTATTTCCCGCCGAAGCTACCACAAAGGTAACCACCAAAAGCAAAAAGAAATATAGGAAGACCATTCCGGTGATCACATACACCGCATCTTTTTTTGCAACCTTTCCATTCAGATGTATGCGGAACACCCCGCGGGGATAGACCAGGTACTTCATCTCGTTAAAGCCCTGCTTTATGATGGTAACCACTCGGATAACCTTCATCCCCCCACCGGTAGAACCGGCCGATCCACCTATAAACATCAATATAAACAGGGTTATTCTGGACATTTCCGGCCAGGCTGCAAAGTCGGCCGTTGCATAGCCGGTGGTGGTCAATATAGAGGCGGCCTGAAAGCCGGCGTAACGCAGACTCTCGCTAAAGCTGTTGTACACGGTACCGTACAAGTCCATGGCAATTAATAGGCTGGCAACAACGAAGATTCCGGTATACACCCGAAACTCCGTATTTTTAATAATGGAACGGGTATCCCCTCGGACGAGCCTAAAATACATAATAAAATTGACCCCCGCCAGGTACATAAAAATAGTGATAACCACATGAATATATCCCGAGGAGTAAAAGCCGACACTGCTGTTTTTCGGAGAAAAACCGCCGGTGGCCAGGGTTCCGAAGGTATGGGTAAGTGAGTCAAACAGATCCATTCCACCTAACAGTAGAAGCAGGGTTTCGGCTACGGTCAAGGAAAGATAGATTATCCACAGTATTTTTGCAGTCTCTGTAATCCGTGGTGTTATTTTGTCCACCGAAGGACCCGGTGCTTCGGCCTTCAACAACTGGAAACCGCCGATTCCCAACAGTGGAAACAAGGCTACTGTTAAAACTACAATTCCCATCCCCCCAAGCCAATGGGTAAGAGAACGCCAGAAGAGCAAGCTATAAGAGAGGCCTTCTATATTAGTCAGGATCGATGCTCCGGTGGTAGTGAATCCCGACATCGTTTCAAAAAAAGCATCGGTATAACTAGCTATTTCGCCTGAAAGGTAAAAGGGCATCGCCCCTGATGCTGCAGCGGAAATCCAGGCCAGGGAAACAAATAAAAACCCTCCCCGAATAGAGATTGCCAACCCTCTATAGGAGCGCAAGCCAATAAAAAGCAACAGTGCAATAACGGTATTTACTCCGACAGGAATCGCAAAGACATGAATCAGATGGTACTCACCATACCACAGGGCCACCAGAATCGGTATCAGCAGAAAGAATGAAAAAATGAGTAAAAAAACACTTAAAACACGCAGTACTACAGGGATTTTCATTTTTTCTTCTTGGCAAACATTTGATCGAGCTTGTTTACGTGTTCCTTGCGGGTGATTAAAACAATATTGTCTCCCCCCAGCAGCATATCGTTTCCGTGGGGCAGATAGTTCTCATCCCCCCGGCTGATGAAAAGAATCAGAGAATGATAGGGCAGTTTAATATCTTTTATCATTCGATTCGCCACCTGGCTTCCGTGGTCAACACTCATTTCGATTACTTCCAGATTCCCACCGCTAATAGCGTGAATGCTGTGAACCTTTCCCTTTCGAACCAATTTTAGAATTGAATTGACCACCGCATTGTTCATACTGATAGTAGTATCAACACTCAGTTTGGAGGCCATTTTTAAAAAGTCATTCTTATTTACCAGAGCGATCGAACGCTTGATGCCGATGCTTTTGGCGTACATCGAAGTAACCAAATTGAGCTCCTGGTTACCGGTGGTGCTGATAAGCAGATCGTAATCGGCTAATCCGTTTTCCTCCAGCAGCCCTTCGTCACTGACATCTCCATACAGCACTAGGGCTTGAGAAAACTCTTCGGCAAGCAGCTTGGACCGGTCATAATCTTGTTCTATCATTACCACGTTGCGTTTTTGCCGTGGTACAAAGGACTCAAGCATTCGGGATATAAAAGACTCACGCTCGTTATTTTTGATAAGATGCCGGGTTACATAGCTTCCGATCCGGCCTCCGCCCACTACTACGATCTTACGCAGCTCTTTACGGGGCTTACCCTCTGTTTCAAAGGCGGTTTGAAGGTGTGCCAGGGTCCCGATGAGATAGAGAGTATCCCGCTCTCGAATAATGGTATCTCCCTGGGGGATAATATAGCCATTTTCCCGCACAATTACCGCCACAATGAAATCGTACTGAACCTCGTTTTTTATATCTTCAATTCGACGGTCACGAAACCTGGAATACTCTCCGATAACCATGGTTCGCATCTGGAAAGTTGTGCCCTCAAAGTTGATGATATCGCTAATCGCACCGTGTTCAATCGAACGCAGTATCGCCCGGGAGGCCTCAACCTCCGGGTTTACTACATAGTCAATTCCCAAAAATGGCTTCTGGGCGATACTCGATGAGGTATACTCGAAGTTCCTGACCCTGGCAATCTTATAGGGGACCTTGTATTCACTGGCAACCATTCCACAAGCTATCATATTCAGCTCGTCCGATTCAGTCACGCTTATAAAAAAATCGGCCTCATTGATCGATGCCTGCTTGAGTATCTCGCGGTTGTTTACTTCTCCGTGTATAACCATACAGTCGAGACTGCCGGCGGCCTTCCTTACCTTGTCGATATTTCTTTCGATAAGAACGACATCGTGCTTCTCTTCTATAAGTTTACGGGCTAACTGTAAGCCGACATTTCCGGCTCCAACAATAATCTTCTTCATAATTGGACATCATAGTATCAAAAGGACGTGCTCTTGTCACACCGTTTTCACATGATACGTACTTCAAACCTCAGAAAAAGTCCTTTTTAGAGTTTATTTGAGCAAATGACAGGCTGCAAAATGCCCCGGTGAGATCTCACGCATCTCCGGATACTCCTTAGAGCAGATATCCATTGCATGTGGACAGCGTGGATGAAAATGACAACCCGCAGGAGGGCTGATCGGTGAGGGAACGTCCCCCATCACAACCCGCTTCTTGGTTTCCCTCGCGTGTGGATTTGTAGTAGGGAAGGCCGCAAAAAGGGTTTTTGTGTATGGGTGGGCATGATGAGCCACTAGCTCTTCCTTCTGTGCAAACTCAACCACCTTGCCGAGGTACATCACCATAATGCGGGTAGAGATAAACTCTACTACCCCCAGATCGTGGGCTATAAACAGATAGGTAAAATGGTGACGGTCCTGTAAGTCCAGCAGAAGGTTTAGAATCTGCGCCTGAACCGATACATCCAATGCCGAAACTGCCTCGTCGCAGATGATAAACTCGGGATCCAAGGTAAGGGCACGGGCTATTCCGATGCGCTGCCGCTGCCCCCCTGAAAACTGATGGGGAAACCGGTTCTTGTAACGCGGGTTCAAACCAATCTCCTCCATGATACTATCAATTTTCTCCGTTCTCTCTGCCGGCGACAAATCGGTATGAATACGCAGGGGCTGGGAGAGCAAACTGTTTATTTTTTTGCGCGGATTCAGGGAGCTGTAAGGATCTTGAAACACCATCTGTGCTTGAGTTCGCAGATGCTTTATTTCTGCTTTATCCAGCTCAAAAACATCACGGCCTTCGTAACAGACCTCTCCGGAGGTTTTATTCTCCAGCCGCAGTACCGTACGTCCTAGAGTTGACTTGCCGCAGCCTGATTCACCCACTACTCCCAAAACCTCACCACGATGTACATTAAAACTGACATCATCCACCGCCTTAAGTACAGGCTTTGTGGCACCTATTTTTTTGGTGGGTAGAGTAAAGTGGGTTTTTAGATTTTTGACTTCCAGTAAATTTTCCATATTTTTACGCGTTATTCCTCTTTTTAATCACTTCTTCCACCCGATGGCACCAGCTCGTATGCCCTTCTCCTATCGAAGTACCTTCTGGAAAACTGTTTCGACACTCATCAATCGCAAAGGAGCAGCGGTTTTCAAAGGGACACCAGTCGCCAATTGTCAGCAGGTCCGGTACCGTGCCGTGTATCGCCTCAAGCCGCTTCGCGCCCCGATACTTCTCGTTGGAGGGCAGGGAATTGAGCAGACCCAGGGTATACGGGTGGGAGGGCT
>JAIPFV010000035.1 GCA_021736475.1 Spirochaetia bacterium
CCTTGGGGTGTGGTCTTACTAAGGTAAGAGGAGGTAATTCCTTGTTCTGCTTCAAAAAATCGAGAATTTATGTAAAATTATTAAAAAAATGCGCTAAGCTTCGGGACAGTCAATACCCCTTTACACCCGAACCGGCAACCGAAGCACATGCAGATCTGAAAAGCGAAAGCGGGCTGGGAGGCGCACAGAAAATCACTCCGGGGGCGACGAGGGAGACGGGGTCGATAGAGGTGATGGGGAAGCCTCCGGGGGATCTTCAGGAGGATTTATAGCGCCACTCTGTCGGCTCGGCCGGCTCTGTCGGCTCTGTCGACTCTGACGTCTCGGCCGGCGCTCCAGGGGGCGCCTTACCTTACGCAGCAGATTAAATGCGGCTGTAGAGGTACGGGGATACACCCGAAAGGCGCTTCTGCGAAACCGCGGTACCCGTGGCACCAGTCGCACCCGCAGCAGAGCAAACAGGATGTAAAGCCCCAGGGGCAGGGCCATCGAGTAAAATAGCCCCGCCGGACCTAACCTGGACATAAACAGCCCCCCCAACAGCGGACCCGCCGCTGAACCTATCCCGTAATACACAATAATCGCGCCGGCGGCATGCACCATCTCGTCCGGGTTCAGCTGGTCGTTCATCAGGGCGATGCACAGCGAATACATGGGCATCGCAAAGCCGCCGAACAGCAGAACCAGGGGATACAGCAACAGGCCGCTCGCGGTGGTTACCGCAATCAGCAGGGCCGCGGCAATTCCGACTATCGCGCTCAGAAGAATCGCTTTTCTGCGGTCGCGACGGTCGGAAATTAACCCCAGGGGCCACTGGAAGGCCAGGGTACCCAGGGAAACCAGCAGCATCAGAAAACCAATCTGAGCCTCAGCAACCCCTACCTGCTGCCCGTAGCGCGGGACCAGACTCCAACTGGCTCCAAATATGAGCCCGCTTAGCATTATCCCGCTCCCGGCCAGGGGAGAACGCATGAAGGTCTGCACCAGCAGGGCCTTCTGCTTGCGAACCTGGGGCATCCCCGTTACCTGGGCTAGTGCCAAGGGTACCAAACAGAGGGAGATCAGCACTGTGGTAATACCGAATATCTCAAAACTTGCCGGAGAGAAGACCCCGATAAGCGGCTGTCCAAGACCCAGTGAAACGTGATAGACCATACCGTATACACTGAGTACCCGCCCGCGATTCTGGCTGGTTGAAGAGACATTCAGCCAGCTCTCTACCACCACCAGCATCACCGACAGACACAGGCCGTGCATCAGGCGCAGCACGATCCATGCGTAGGGGTTTACTAGGATGACGTGGAAAATAGCCGAGGCCGAGGCAATCGAGGCAAAAGCGGCAAAGGAACGCACATAGCCTACGGTGCGGATAACCGGTGCGGCAATAAACACGCCGATGGCCAATCCGGCGTAGTACACCGACATAATCACACCAATGAGCGGCTCGGGGAAGCCTTCAATACCTGCCCGAATCGCCAGCGCCGTTCCCTGCAGGGCCGATCCGACCCCCATAAGCAGCACCGCCGCCATAATCGCCGTGATGGTGGTGAGCGGTCGGTCTTCTTCCTGATACCTTAACTCTTGGGTTTCCGACATATCTCTACTTGTAACGGAAATACACAGCTAAAGCAAGCTCCTGTCGCTGCCCCCTGTCACCGCCCGCCCCCCTGGAACAGCGTAAACTGCCCCCTGCCCGCCCCACTACGCTGTACCTCGATGCTGAGAGTCACTGAAATTCAGTCCGAAAAACGTTGACTTTCGGCATCGGGCGACAGGGGTAAAGGGGGTATAGGACAGTGCAAAGGTGGATAAAGGTGCGTATCGACAGCCTGCATCCTGGGGGTACCACCCCGCAGCCGCCGGACCGCCGTGCCACCACCGAAGACACGGGGCCTCCACCCCTCCAGCCCTCCACCAAAGCCCTTTACAGCGCCCCGCTCCTGGACCGGTACCCGCCGATGCCCCTCTCGCCGGTAAACCGGCCCTGCTCAACCACCGGGGTTCCACGAACAATGGTGCTCTCCACGGCTCCGGTTAACTCCAGCCCCTCATAGGGGGTCCAGCCGCAGGCCTCGTGCAGCCCCTCGGCGGTGATAGTCCGGCGGGCCGCGGGGTCAAAAACAACCAGGTCCGCATCGTAGCCCGGGGCAATCACCCCCTTCTGCGCAAAGCCGTGGAGCCGGGCCGGAAAAGTCGAGCACAGCTCCACCCAGCGGTTCTCCGAAAAGCGGCCCTTCGCCACCCCCTCGCTGTACAGGGCGGCCATCCGCATCTCTAGAGAAGGCACCCCGCCGGGAATCTTATGAAACCCCGCCTGCAGCCCCGCCCGCTTCTGCTCTTTGGTAAAGGGACAGTGATCGGTAGAGACAATCTGCAGGTCGTCCTCGGCCAGAGCCTGCCACATACCCCGCCGGTCTTCCTCGCTGCGCAGGGGGGGCGCACATACCGCATACGCCGCCTCGATCCCCTCTCGCTCGAAGGCCCCGTTGTTCAGAAACAGGTACTGGGGACAAGTCTCGCCGTACACCGCTGCCCCCTCCCGGCGGGCGCGGCGTATCTGGGCCACCACCTCACGGGTACCTACATGAAAAATCTCCACCGGCAGGCCGACCCAGCGGGCAATGGCAATCACCCGCGCCGCCGCCTCCGCCTCAAACTCCGCCGGCCGGGTCTTCTCGTGCCAGCGCGGGTGGCGGTGTCCCGCATCAACCGCCCGCTGCACCAGATGCGACAGAAGCTCCCAGTTTTCCGCATGCACCACCGGAAGCCCCCCTACCCCGGCAATCGCCTCCATCGCCTGCAGCAGCTGCGCATCGTTCAACCGATACCCGTAAGCCATATACAGCTTATACGTAGAAATCCCGAGGGCCGCCGTCTCCTCCACAAAACTCCGCACCCCGCCGGAGCGCCGAAAAGCCTCGGGACCGATATTCATATGCCAACCGTAATCCACCACCGACTGCCCCACAGCCTCCCGCTGCCGCCGGTTAAAGGCCTCGGCCGCCGACTCACCCTCCTCCGGGTGAATAAAGGGCACCACCGTAGTCGTTCCCCCCAAAGCCGCCGCCCGGGAGCCGGTAAAAAAGTCGTCCGTCGACACCAGGCCACCCCCCAGGTCAAGGGTAAAATGCAGGTGCGTATCCACCCCGCCGGGTATCACCAGCTTCCCCGCCGCCTGTATCTCCCGCCGTCCGGCCAGCTCCGCCCCCACCGCGGCTATCTTCCCGTCCTCTACCGCCACATCCGCCGTAAAGGCCGCATCACTATTTATTACTCTGCCCTTCTTAATCACTAACTCATACATCACGCTCAGCTCCTTATCTAGTGTGTAATGTAGGCCACTCCCCCAAAATTGTCAAAACATAAAGCTCTTCTAAGAATTTTTTGGAAAAAATGCTCTTCCCGTAGACAGCTTACAAGCCCGGGCATGCTGCCCGTTCGGCCGCCGGCCTCTCCAGCCCCGCCGGTAGCCGGCCCCAGTAAGCCCCGGGTCGGCGTGGGCAGCCGGGGGACACTACCAGTGAACAGCCCCAGGCCCTCCCCGCCACCTTGAAGCTCCGTCCAATTCCGTTTATCATACGGCATCTTATGAAACAAACTTCACCAGTACTCCCGTTCATAGTGGGGGCCCTCCTCTTGGGTCTCGGCATACCCGCAGAGCTCTCCCAGTCTGCCCCGCTCAGTGCTCTGGCGGAGGTAAAAACCCGCCGGAATCAAGTTATCCGATGAAGCAGATAAAACCGATCTACAGCGATATACTCATTGTTGGCGCCGGCCCGGCCGGACTGATGGCCGCCCTGCAGGCCGCCCAGGTGGCCTGCAGCGGCTGCAGCATCCGAATAATCGAAAAAAACCCCCGCGCCGGGCGCAAGCTGCTGGCCGCCGGAGCCGGCCGCTGCAACATCAGCCACACCGGCAGCATAGAAGAATACCTGCAGCACTATGGACCCCTCAACGGCAGCCGGAAAAAGCTCCTCAAAGCAGTACTCTACAGCTTCTCTCCGGCGGACCTGGGGGAGTTCTTCGCCCACAGAGACCTGCCCCTCAAAGAGCTGAACGAGGGAAAGCTCTTTCCCCGCAGCGAAAGGAGTCTGGATGTAGTAGAACTGCTCGAGCGCAGCGCCGAACAGGCAGGGATACATATTCACTACAGCGACCCGGTCGCCGAGCTCTACCTCGGCAACAGCGAGGGGGAAACCGCCCCTCGAACCTTTCGCCTCCGCACCGCCTCCGGAACAATCTACGAGGCTGGAAAACTACTACTGGCCTCCGGGGGCGCGTCCTACCCGCAAACCGGATCCACCGGCGACGGCTACGAGCTGTCCAAGGAGCTGGGCCACCGGATTGTACCGCCCCGTCCGGCCCTCGCTCCAATCGAGCTTGAGGCCTACCCCTTTGGCGAACTCTCGGGCATCTCCCTTCCGGTAGAGCTCAGGTACCCGGGAGCCTCCAAAAAAGCCGGCCGGACCACCGGCGACCTGCTGTTTACCCATCGGGGGCTATCGGGTCCGGTAATTCTGAACTCCAGCCGATACCTCGCCCAGGGGACCTCAATTGAAATCGCCTTTACAGATAAAACCCCAGAGGAGCTGCTGCATTTTCTATCGGAGGCCAAAGCCGCCGGTGGCTCGGGGCTGCTTAAAAGCCGGCTTCGCGCTCTGGAGCTGCCCGCCCGCTTTATCCGCCTGCTTCTGCAACATACAGGCATCCCGGAAGAGCTCAAGCTCGCCGACCTTGGCAAACAGGCAAGCCGTAAGCTTACTGCACTGCTTACCGCCTGGCCTCTGCGGGTCTCCCGGGTCGGAGGCTGGGATAAAGCGATGCTTACCTCCGGGGGAGTGGCCTTACCCGAGGTACATCCGCATAGCCTCGAATCGCGCCTGGTACCGGGGCTTTTCTTTGCCGGAGAGCTGCTCGATATCGACGGAGATGAGGGCGGCTATAACCTGCAATTCGCCTTCTCCTCCGGCGCCGTCGCCGGACGGTCTGCGGCCGAGCAGATATGAGACAGCAGCACCCAGCTCCAAGCTTTGTACAAATTCCCTTTTTCCAAAAAAAGTTTGACAGTACCCCCGCTTTTACTATACTTACATTTGTGACTAATGTGCGAAATATGAGGTTTGTTGCACTTCCCTTCGCAACTCTCCTGCTCATCCTGGCCTTCGGTGTGGTGAGCGGGGTGAACGGTGAAAGCGCAGACAGCAACCGAAAGCGGATACTCATGCTCTCCTCATACCACCCGGCGTTTCCTACCTACCAGCAGCAGGTGGACGGGGTACGGGATACCTTTGCAGGCCGGGATGTGCTGATCGACTTTGAGTTTATGGACAGCAAGCGCTTCATAGAAGAAAAGCACCGTCTACAGTTTCTGGATATGCTCAGCACAAAGCTCTCACAGCTCCCGCCCTACGACGGAGTTATTACCGCCGACGACAACGCCCTCTCCTTTGCCCTTGCCAATCGGGAAAAGCTTTTTCCATCTGTACCCATCACCTTTTTCGGGGTGAACAACCGTAAGCTCGCCCTTGCTCAAAACAGGAAATCCCGGGTTACCGGAGTCGTAGAGGCGGTCTCTATGGAAGCCACCCTGCAGATGGCCATGGAGCTGTTTCCCCACACCTCAACAATCTATGCCATAGTTGACCGTACTCCCAGCGGCCAGGGCGACCTGGACACATTTTACAGTTACCGCAGCCGGTTTCCTCTGGACGAACTCTCCCTTGAAAATCTCAGCTTTAACGAACTAGAGGCAAAGCTCCAAGGCCTCGATAAGAATTCGGTAGTTCTTTTAATTTCCGCCTACCACGATCGTACCGGACGCACCCTCACCTTCGATGAGAGCCTTTCCCTCATTACCGAGAACAGTTCGGTACCGATTTTTCACCTGTGGCACCACGGTATGGGCAAGGGGGTGCTCGGGGGGAAACTGAATTCCCAGTACCGGCAAGCCCTTGCAGCCTCCTCCATAATGGAGAAAATACTCTTCTCAGAGGCATCGGTAGACGAGTTTTCGGTGGTTGAAGAGAGTCCCAATATCTACATGGCCGATTATGTGCAAATGAAAAAGTACGGACTACAGGAACAGGACCTCCCGCCGGGCACCCGCATAATTAACCGCCCCGAATCCTTTTACCGTGAAAACTGGGCCCATATCTGGACCCTGACGGTGGTAATTTTCCTCGAGGCGGCTCTTATCATGCTTTTGATATTCAACATCCAGCGCAAGAAAAATATGGCCCGCCGCTTGCGGGCAAGTGAGCAGCGCTTCCGGGATCTGTTTGAGTACGCGCCGGTTGCACTTCTGGAAGAAGATTTCTCCGGGGTAAAGGAGTATTTAGACTCACAGCTTATCCCGGGTGGACAGGGTTTAGAGAGCTTCTTACGGGAAAATCCCCGGGAGGTAGAAAAGTGTGCCGGCCTGGTTCGGATTCTCGATGCAAACCAGCAAGCTTTGTCACTTTTCGGCGTGGCTCGCAAGGCTCCCCTTTTAACAGGCCTCTCCGAGCGGTTCTCCGAAAAAACCCTGGAAGTATTCACCCGGGAGCTTCTTAGTTTTTACAGGGGCGAGACTACATTTACGGCCCCCTCACAGATGAAGACGCATCTTCAGGAGCCGATATGGACCAATTTGCATTTGGTCATTGCCCCGCCCAATGAAAGAGAGTGGGACCGAGTATACGTAGGAATCGAGAATATTACCCAAACGGTACAATTTCAAAATCAGCTGGAGAACACAATCCGGGAGAAGGATGTGCTGCTGGGTGAAATACATCACCGGGTAAATAATAATCTGGCCCTTATCTCCTCTTTTCTCCATCTTCAAACTATGACCACCGATAACGATACGCTCACGATGTTCCTGCACGACAGCATGACCCGTATCAAGGCGATGTCACTGGTCCATGAAAAGTTGTTCCATAACAGTGCCCTTGAAGAGATCGACCTTTCCGAATACATTCACGATTTAGTCCATGAAATCCGACAGGCCTATAGCTCTCCTTCGACCAAAGTGGAGTGTGCGATTTCCTGCGAAAAGCTGACCCCCTCAATCGACTTCATGATTCCCCTGGGCTTAATGATAAATGAGATAGTTTCCAACTCAATGAAACACGCCTTCAACTCGGTCGCCCGACCCCGGATAGGGGTACGTATTGAAAAAATCGACAACTTACAGCTGAAGCTACACATCGAAGATAACGGCATTGGAATGCAGCCGAAAGCTCCACCTGCATCTCGGCAAAAGGGAAGCATGGGCTTGCTCATTATTGATACGCTCATAGAACAACTGCAAGGTTCCAAGCAGCTCGTTACAGACCAAGGAACTCACTACACCATAATCCTACCCACAGAAGAGAGCCTCAATGAGCAGCACAATACTTATAGTAGAAGATGAATTTCTTATCGCCCTAACATATAGAATGGATTTAGAGAAACGGGGGTATACGGTGGTAGGGGTCTGTTCAACCGGCCAAGACGCCGTGCAGACTGTCGAGCAGCAGCAGCCGGATGTGGTTTTGATGGATATTCACCTAAAGGGACAAATGGATGGAATCGAGGCGGCGGAGCTCATCATGCAAAGTCCAACAGCTCCGGCTCTTATTTTCATTACCGGCAATTATGATGCTCCCACCAAAGAGAGGGCCAACAGTCTGGACCCCTTAGGCTTCTTCATAAAACCCATCGTGATGCAAGAGATCGACCACCTCATTCGAAGCTAAGCCTGACCGGAACCCTTTATGCTCATGGAGAGCACGGAGAACACGGGGGACCACGTTAACCTTAGTTTTTTACTAGGTTATTGCATTTTCTTGGTTCTCCTCCTACACTTAGGGCAAGGAGTGCCGTTATGACAGGGACCAAACCTTTTCCGGAGTTTATCCAAGAGTTCAGAGACAAGCTTGACTACCTCTTCCACGAACGAAGCGATATAGATGCGTTGAGTGTAAGCCGCGGGCTGCCGCCTTTTATCCTGCGGGAGATTATGGCCACAAATCCTCTGGCTACCTACATTCCACAGAAATACGGGGGCCGCGGAGGGAGCGTCAAAGAGGGGCTTGAGCTTGCCTCGGCTGCTGCGTACGAGTCGCTGCCCCTCTCCCTGGCCTTCGGAATTAACTGGGCCCTATTCCTTCAGCCGGTAGCCAAATACGCACAAGAGAGCATTAAACAGGGTATTTTTAGCGACTTTTTAGAGAACCGGAAGATGGGCGGCCTCATGATTACCGAACCGGGCTACGGCAGCGATGCGCTGCACATGATCAGCTCGTATACCCAGGAGCAGTCTACCTACCATATCAAGGGACTAAAGCACTGGGCGGGGCTTACCGGCTGGGCGGATTACTGGCTGCTGACGGCCAGGCGTAAAAACGAGGACGGCAATTTAGGCCGGGGGATCGACTTTTTCATAAGCGATGCTTCGGATCCCGAACAGAATATTGTGGTTGAAGAGTACTATAAAAACCTGGGAATCTATATGCTCCCCTATGGCCGGAACAGAATCGACATAAAAGTTCCGCAGAGCCATAAACTCGAACCGGAAAGCACCGGCTTGCGGATGATGCTCGACCTGCTGCACCGCAGCAGAATGGAGTTCCCCGGAATGGCCACCGGTTTTCTGCAGCGGATGCTCGATGAAGCTGTCACCCACACCAAAGAACGGCAGGTGGGGGGGAGAAGTTTGTTCAGTTACGACCAGGTTCAGCAGCGGCTCTCCCGGCTGCAGTCGGCCTACACTATCAGCTCGGCTATGTGCCTCAACAGCGCCGGAAAAGCGGGCATAGAAAACGACCTCTCCGGTCTAGGCTTGGAGGCTAATTCGGTGAAAACCTATGTGACCGATCTAATGCAGAGCTCGGCTCAGTCACTCTTACAGCTCGAGGGGGCCAAGGGATACCGGCTTGACCATATCGCAGGCCGGGCGGTTGTCGACAGCCGACCCTTTCAGATTTTTGAGGGCTCCAACGATATTCTCTATATTCAAATTGCAGAGGCAGTCCAGAAACAGATGCAGCGCAAAAAACAACCCAACCTGCTGCAGTTCCTCAAAACCCTATATCTCACCCAGCAGGCTGCCGGCAGCCGGGCAGCGGAAAGCGCCGGAACCGCAGGAATGCAGTTAAACCGCCTGCATGAGCAACTTGATTTTGAGCTGCAGTTGCCCCTGCCGCAGCGAAAACTCACCGAAATAGGTCAGCTTGTCAGCCGTATATCCGCCATAAACATGGTGCTCACTCTAGGCAAAACCGGCTTCAACCAACAGTTAATCGGCAGCAGCCTTTTGCACATCGTCCAGGAGGTCTCCGGCTTACTCGGCAGTTACCGCTCCGCAGCCACCACCGATTACATCGAGGGATATGGCCAGAGCGGCTCCTGGTTTGAGGCGGCAAAATAATCATGACTCTAGTAAAAATTTAATGCTGCATAGCAGATATACATGCTACCCTGGAACAGGATCTATGAGCGAGTCCAAAACAATTCACAAAATGATTACTATTTACTGCCGAGGAAACCATGGTACGAAGGGCAGCTTATGCAGCGAATGCAGTGTCCTGCTAAATTATGCCTTCGAGAGACTGGATAATTGCCCCCTAAAACCGAATAAACCGGTGTGTGCAAAATGTAAAATCCACTGCTATAATCCCGAAAAACGGGAACAAATAAGAAAAGTAATGCGCTTCTCCGGTCCCAGGATGCTGTATAAAGATCCCCTAGGTGTTTTCCTACATCTGTTGAGAAAAATAAAAAGCTGAAGGATAATTTACAATAGAGACCCGTGGGGGGCCGCTCTTTCTGCTGTTTCTGCTTTTCAAATTGACAAGAGGCTCTGGAAACAATAGACTCTTTCTAAGGAGAGCAAAATGAATATTGAGTACCAGCAACAAGAGCTGACAGAGGACTTCTTTGATGATTTGGATGCAATATTCATCGAATTTCTGGCCTGTGATAACACCGACTACGTATATGAGATGCTGCTCCCCGATATCGCCGAGGGAGTTGAAAACCCGGAACAGGAATACGGTAAAGGTTGGAAACAGGACAATGAACTGCACATTGGAGAGATGGAATACAGAGAGCGGGAGTTAAAAAAGCTGAGAAAAGAAAAAGATCTGGAAAAGTTTTTAGATGCCCTGTCGCATGTACGCAACTCAATGTCCTCGCTGATAGATTTAGAAGAAATGGAATATACCCTAAAAACCGACTTAGCAAAACGCCTGTTTTATGCTATCAAATGAAATTTGACGTTTACTTCAGCTTTTACTATCGTTTATAATAAGTAAAATTAAACTGGAGGAAGAGAAATGAAAAAAATTGGATTTGTACTAATTGCACTGTTTGTAATAGCAAGTGTTGCCGGCGCTGAAGGCATGTGGCGCGACGGCACCTATGAAGCTCAAGGCAACGCATTCGATCACGGCTGGAAAAACTCAGTCAGAATTGTGGTAGAAAACGGATATATAACAGATGCCCATTTCGATGCTATCCCCGAAGAAGGCGATAAAATGAAATACCTGTCCTCTGTACAGGGCGATTATGGCATGGCAGCAAACTCCGATGCCCAGGCTGCCTGGTATGTACAGGCCGACACAGCCGCCGCGAAACTGCTTGAAATGCAGGATCCCGGTAAAATTCTGAAAACCAGTGGCGAAGTCGACGCAATTTCGGGGGTAAGTGTAACTATCGCACCCCACTTTGAACTGGCACAAAAGGCGCTCAGCGGTAAACGCCGCTAATATAAGGCATACACGCTCACAGCGTGAACAAACCGTCCGAGGCTCCCCTCCGGACGGTTTTTTTATTAACAAGCACTTTCTATGAGTTCTTGAATATTAAGTATCTATCTACTAAAATCGGCAAATGTTAACCTCCGCCAAACGTAAGTTCATCCTCATTCATGTGCTCACAATGTTAGTTCCCCTTTGTGTGATGGGGCTGCTCATTATCATATTTGCGTGGGAAGAAATTGAACAGAGGTTTCACCAAGAGCAGATATCCATCCTCGGTTCAATAAAAAAGCAAGTGGTCGACAGACATGCCGATGCAATGGAAAACACACTTTTGGTCCTCTCCCAGGATGATGAGTTGTGGCAAATTCATGATGATCCGCAGGTCCAAAATCGTATTCTTAAGAATTGGAGGCTGTTGCAGCAAATATTTCCCAAACGAGCCTGGATTTATTATGGTGATACCCGCAACCGCATTATTGTTTCACCCCCCTGGGAGCCGCCGGAGAACTACGACCTCAGAGAACGCCCATGGTATACCGCAGCAAAAGAGAGCGGCGAATTAACCTGGATACAACCCTATGCCGAGTTCATCACTAATGAAACAGTTTTTACCGCCGCCGTCCCTATCCATAACAAGCAGGGTGATTTCGCCGGAGTGCTGGCAATAGACACCTTCCTCCAGGATTTCTTCCATGGCATGCGTACCGAGGCTCTGAAAGAAACCTCTCAACTCCTTATTGTAACCCGCAACAACGAGACTATTTCTCTCACCCCTGAACAAGCGGGTGGTGTTACTCCAGACAGTTCCTTCCAATGGAGCAACTTCTTTCGGAATACCGACAGCAGCGGCTACATCAACTTAAACGGAACAAGCTATTATGCGGCCTTCAAAGAACTTACCCCGCTTCAGTTTTATCTGGTCAGCCTTACCCCGCGCAGTGCCATTATGAGCGAAATGGAAACCCTTGGGTACATCATAATCCTTGTTACTTTGATCGGGATTCTGGTAACGGGAGCCGGAAGCATCTATATTGCCCGGTACGTCCTGTCCAACATAAAAAGCCTTAACTCCTATATGCATGATATCAGCCAGGGAGATCTGACTATACGCACCTGTGTCTCCGGGGAGGATGAGTTTCTTACACTTAACTCGTACATGAACACAATGGTTCGAACACTCTCACGACAAATAGAGAGTCAGAGAAGCACCAACCAGGAACTGGCCGAGAAAAACAAAAAGCTCGACAGACTTGCAAATGTGGACGGACTGACCCGCATTGCAAACCAGCGTTATTTTACCGAAACCATACAGCGTGAGTGGGAGCGGTTGGGCCGGGAAAAACAGCCCCTCTCCCTTCTCTTTTTGGATATCGATTTCTTTAAACCCTACAACGACCATTATGGACATCAGGCAGGAGACGACTGCCTGCGCATAATGGGAGGCATCCTGGAAAATGTCACTCGCCGTCCGGCGGATATCGCGGCTCGCTACGGAGGAGAGGAGTTTGTAGTGCTGCTGCCCAATACCCCCTCCGAAGGAGCCCGGCAAATAGCACTGGAAATACAAAATAACTTAGCGCAAAAAGAAATACCCCATGAAAAATCGGAAGCATCCCCCTACCTCACCTGCAGTATAGGCGTTGCAACCACAGTACCGGGCAATGAGTTTTCCGCAGATTCACTTGTAGACGAAGCTGACAAGGCAATGTACGAAGCTAAAAAACAAGGCCGCAACCGCATCGTTGTAAGTTCCTGATAGCAAGTCGCGGCCGAAAGTCCTCACACCACCCTGCTGTCCGGCTGTGGGCGCCCCGGCTTAGTCATCACCACCTGCCACAGCTGGTTGCGCCGGCTGCGAAAGCCCGCCGCGGCGGTAAGCAGATAAAAACGCCACATCCGGTAAAAACGCTCACTGTAACTGTCCTTCAAATCCGGCCAGGCCTCCTCAAAATTGGAGTGCCACGCCATAAGCGTGTGGTCATAGTCGGGGCCAAAATTGTGCCAGTCTTCCATCACAAACAGCCCCTCCATCGCGCGGCCTAGCAGTGAAATCGAGGGCAGCATTCCGTTGGGAAAAATATATTTATCCGTCCAGGCATCGGTGCTGGTGGTGGTATTATTGGCACCGATGGTATGGAAAAAGGCAATTCCCTCATCCTTCATAGTACGGTCCACGGTCTCCATATAGGTGCGATAGTTCTTCCAGCCCACATGCTCCATTACTCCAATAGAAACAACCCGGTCATAGAGGCCCTCCGCCTCCCGGTAGTCCTGCAGCTTTATCTCCACCGGCAGCCCCTCGGCCAGCTGGTTGCCAAGCTCCACCTGTTCCTGGCTAATAGTCAAACCGGTCACCCGCGCACCGTAACGCTCGGCCGCATACTTGGCAAAGGAACCCCAGCCGCAGCCGATATCCAGCACGCTCATCCCCGGTTCAAGCCCGATCTTCCGGCACACCAAATCCATCTTTGCCTCTTGAGCCTGGTCCAAGTTCTCCGCATCTCTCCAGTAGCCGCAGGTGTAGTTCATCCGGCTGTCGAGCATCCGCCGGTAAAGATCGTTGCCCACATCGTAGTGCTGCCGCCCCACCTGGTAGGCCCGGCCCTTGCGCTGTCGGTTGAACAACTTGGCCCGCAGGGTAAACAGAACAATCCGAAGGTTCCGCCCCGCCTCCTTCTCCAGGTCAGCCTGCAGAATACGGTAGAAGCACTCATCCAGGGCATCGCAGTCCCACCAGCCATCCATGTACGACTCTCCCAGCCCCAGCATCCCCTCCGAAAGGGCTCGATCAAAAAAATGAGGGTTATGTACCCTAATATCAAAGGGCCGGCTGCCGTTTATCTTTACATCCGCCCGATCAAGAAGCTCCTGCACCGTCTGTTCCGTATTAGCCATACTTGTTTACCTCCATAACCTTTTACTTTAAAAGTAATAGCACATGGATAATCTTGCAAGCAAGGAACAACCATTTCAACCTGCCCCTGGGACCGCCCGGGCGGTGGCCCCAGACTAAGCAGGAGCAGCAAAAGTGGAGCCCGCCCCGCCGCGGGCCTGCCCCGGTAGTCGACCCGAATAAGCTTTGGTTCAGCGAGCTCGCCACTCTTTTTTCAGAGTTTTTTCTCCAGCCTTTTTTTCACCGATTTTTTTCTCAGAGTTTTGGCGGCATACCTTCTACCGGTTTCCCGCCAAAAAATACTTGCTCAATACCTTTTTCTATTCCCTGTAGATTTTCCAGTAGTGCCGCATCTATTACAATTAAATCGGCTACCTTGCCTACCTCTATACTGCCTATCTCATCCTGCAGACCGATCGCTTTCGCCGATGCCAGGCTTGCGCAATGAATTGCCTCCACGGGAGTATAGATTCCCTGTTCCACAAACAATGCCATCTGCATAGCATTGAGGCCGTGATAATTATAATTGGTGCCCGCATCGGTACCGTAGCACACATTTACTCCCGCCTTTATGGCCGCGCGATGGGCTTTATCCGCACTGGACTCCTGATGGTCATGCTCTGAAAGCATGTGCGCGGGAATTCCCTCCTGATGAGCCGCCATGTGATACCCAACAACCGGAGTGGGAACCAGATAAGTTCCCTTCTTCAGCATCAATTCAATTCCCGCTTCATCTAAAAAGGTTCCGTGTTCAATGGTCCGCACACCCGCTTCCACCGCATTTTTTATACCTAACGCGCCATGGGCATGGGCAGCTACATGAGTACCAAGCTTGTCCGCTTCCTCAACAACCGCCCGCATCTCTTCTACATCTAGCTGCGGGGCACCGGGGACCCCCCCCGGATTCATAACTGCACCGGTGGCCATTAATTTTAGAAAATCCGCCCCCGCTTTCAGCTGTTCCCGGGCTGCTTTCCGCACCTCATCCACCCCGTCTACTTCGTGGTACAGACCCAAAAAGTAGTCGTTTCCCTCGGCGGTCATACTGATAATCTGGCCGCTGGTTAAAATTCTCGGGCCTTGTACATACCCCTCTTCGATCGCCTTTTTTACGGCGAAATCTATTCCATTCACGCTTCCCACATTCCGGACGGTGGTAAAACCACTTCTGAGGGTACGCGCCATCTCCTGGGCCGTTCGTACGGACCGCAGCTTATCTTCCACAAGATTCTCATCGTAGGTATTGCCATACCCGTGCAGGTCCATATGAATATGGGTGTCGATTAGCCCCGGAAGAACCGCTTTTCCTTCTGCCTTAATTATTATGGTATTTGCAGGAACCTCTAGCTCTCCGGTCGCTGCAATCCCTTTAATTCCATCCTCATCAAACAGAATATCCATTCCGGAAACCGGAGGCGCTCCGGTTCCATCCACTATTGTTGTATTTTCAAGTAAAAACATCTCAGTTCCTTTATAAATAGAACAGGCGGAGTGTGTCACTCCGCCCGTATAAGTATTCTCTTACATCTTACCTATTCGAAATCTACCTCATGAGCCCTGACGGTTCCGATCACATCCAGTTCAAATCCGCTTACACCTGCTGCCGACGCGGCGGTGTAGTCATTATGGGCTATCGGCAAAGCCGGCATCTGTTCATGCTCTATCGCCTGCATTTTAAGATACGCCTGCTTCTGCTCCTCCCGATCGTAAGTCGAAATAGCCTCTTGCACCAGATCAACCATTTTCTGGGGTTTCCAGTTAGTGTTAGCCCCCTCCATCAGCATGGTTTTCATAAAGTTACTCGGATACGGCACATCGTACCATCCTGAAAAGGCCATTTGATGCTTGTAGTTGTTCATCAAATCCGAATGGGTTCCCCACTCATTGCTTTCAATGTTTACGTTGATACCAACCTTAGCCAGATCATCTTTAATGACCTCCGCCGAATCTACCGGGTTGGCCACATAAGGCCGGGCATGAATAAAGGTATTCAAGGTAATATCAAGACCATCAGAATAACCGGCTTCTTTTAGAAGTTCCCGGGCTTTCTGCGGATCATAGGGATAATGCTCGATATCGTCGGCATGTCCGAATACTGTCGGCGGAAGGCTTGTACTGGCAACAGTTCCCAGGCCTTCATACACACCTTTTACCAGTTTTTCAAGATCAATGCCGTAGGCAATTGCCTGTCGAACCCGCACATCATCCACGGGGGGCATGGTATTGTTGAACACCATGTGAAAAATATTCGCTCCCGGAACCTGGTGAAGCACCATCTTGTCATTACCCTTGACCTTCTCAATCTGGTTTGGAGCAAGACCCTTAATGGCATGTACCTGCCCGGACTGCAGTTCCAAGAAACGGGTAGAAATATCGGGAACTACCTTCCAAATAACCTTGTCCACTGTTGGTTTTTCACCCCAGTAGTTTTCATTGCGTTTTAGAACGATGTATTCATCTTTTTTCCATTCTACAAACTCAAAAGGTCCGGTTCCAACGGGGTTGCGATAAAACTCCTCCCCCTGCTCTTTTACCGCCGCCATGCTGACCGGAAACTGGGAATAATACCCCATATACGTCAGAAAGGGGGCAAACTTATTCTTCAGGTGGAACTCCACGGTATACGTGTCCACCACCTTTATATCCTCAATAACCTCCGACAGCAGATAGTCGAAATACGAATAATCACCCAACCCGTAATACTCATGATCCTCATCGATTAGCCGCATAAAACTAAACCGTACTACTTCGGCATTAAAATCGGTGCCGTCATGGAACTTCACCCCTTCGCGCAGGTTAAAAGTCCAGACCAGGCCGTCATCCGAAAGGTTCCAGGAAGTAGCCAAAGCCGGTTCCACCTCTAACTGATCGTTTTTAAAACGAACCAGTCCGTCATACAGATGAAACATAAGGTCTATCTCACCCTCCGACCAGGCGTAGCCTGCATCCAGTGTCTGGGCATCGGTACTACGTGCAACTATGAAAGTCTTCTCTTTTTCCTTTGCAGTTTCACCCTGCCCGCCGGCAAATGCTGCCCCTAGTGTGAGGCTCAGCATTACTACCGTCAGCACACATGCTCTAAGAAATTTTTTGTTCTGCATACTTTGTTCTCCTTTAAAGTATTTATTCGTATAGATAACAGGCCACCTCGTGGCCGGAATCAATCTTTACCATTTGCGGAATCTCCTGCGTGCACTTCTCCATCACGTGGGGACAACGGGTGTGAAAGCGGCATCCCGAGGGCGGATTTATTGGGCTGGGAACTTCACCTTCCAGTGCACTTAACTCCAGTCGTCGATCGGGATCGGGAAAAGGAATCGCCTTTAACAGCATCTGAGTATACGGATGGGATGTTCGGGCAAACAGCTGCTCCGTAGGTGCAATCTCGACTATTTTACCAAGATACATTACCGCTATTCGGTCACATAGATGCTTTACCACACTTAAGTCGTGGCTTATAAACAGATAGGTTAAACCGAACTCTTCCTGTAACTCTTTAAGAAGGTTGAGCACCTGTGCCTGAATGGAAACATCCAGGGCGGACACCGGCTCGTCAGCTACCACAAAGCCCGGGTTCAAAGCCAAGGAACGGGCTATCCCGATTCTCTGCCGCTGCCCTCCGCTGAACTCGTGGGGGTAGCGGTCATAGTACTCTTGGCGTAGTCCGACCCTGTCCATCAAGGCCAATACCTTTTCACGACGCTCTTTCACTGTTCCAATACGATGCACATTGTAAGCCTCAGCTATTATGGAGCCGATCTTCCAGGTAGGATTAAGACTGGAATAGGGATCCTGGTAGATAACCTGTGCCTGCTTCCGAAACTGAATTAGCTCCTTCTTCTTCATCGAGAAAATGTCCTCGCCCCGAAAAAATACATTTCCCCGTGTAGCAGGCTCCAGATTAAGAACAAGCTTACGGGTGGTTGATTTTCCGCATCCCGATTCTCCTACCAGCCCAAGGGTCTCTCCTTCATCGACAGAGAAGGAAATTCCATCAACCGCCTTTACCTGATCGTATTTTGTAAGGGTATTCTGACGCCGAATTGGATAATGTTTATAGAGGTTTTCTACCTTCAGCAAAGGTTCACTCATCCGTAACCGCTCCTTCTTTCTCAAAGTTCCAGCAGCGAACCATCGATTCGCCTACCTTATATGCCGGCGGCTCTTTCGTGCGGCAGATTTCACGGCACTCCGGACAGCGCGGATGAAATCGGCAGGCAGCAGGCAGAGTAGACAGATCGGGCATAGTACCCTCGATAATCGGCAGTTTGGCTTGTTTGATGTCTATATTTGGAATTGTTGCTAACAAGCCCCGTGTGTAAGGGTGTTTGGGACGACGAAAGAGCTCATCCATAGAAGAAAACTCCACAATTTGTCCGGCATACATTACACCAACCTTATGAGCTACCTGCGCAACCACCCCTAAATCGTGGGTTATCAGAAGAACTCCGGTATCCAAGCGCTCCTGCAGGTTCCTCATCAGTAACAGGATTTGGGCCTGGATGGTTACATCCAGGGCGGTGGTGGGCTCGTCGGCAATTAAAATATCCGGGTTACAGGCAAGGGCCATGGCGATCATTATACGCTGACGCATGCCTCCGCTCAGCTGATGGGGATACTGCCTCATAATTCTCCGCGCATTCGGGATACCTACTAAATCCAGGGAATCCACCGTTTTTTCAAGGATCTCCGCCCGGTTGCCCCCTTGATGCAATTCGATAGTCTCGGACAACTGGTCCTGTATAGTAAATACGGGATTAAGGGAGGTCATCGGTTCCTGAAAAATCATGGAAATTCGATCACCCCGGATTCTCTGTAATTGATGTTCAGTGAATGTAAGCAGATTTTTATCCTGATAGTTCACACTTCCGGTGACACTTGCATATTTCGGCAGCAAACCCATTACTGCTAAAGATGTTACACTCTTACCGGCTCCGGATTCACCTACCAGCCCCAATGTTTCGCCTTTTTCCAAGCTAAAATCTATGCCGTCCACCGCAACTACAGCTCCGCGGTCGGTCTGAAACTCTATTTTTAGGTCATTCACTTGCAGAAGCTTACTCATCTTAACGCCCTTATCGCTTTAATTTCGAATCGAAGGCCTCGCGCAAACCATCGCCGACCAGATTGAAGGAGAGTACCGCCAGCACGATCATAATCCCCGGAAAAACGGTTACCCACCATTGCCCCATCAGCAAGTACTCCTTGCCGGAGCTTAACATCGCCCCCCATTCCGGGGTGGAAGGTTTTATCCCAATTCCCAAAAACCCGAGCGAAGCGGTATACAAAATCGCATCGGCCAGTAACAAGGTTAAATACACCAACGCGGAAGGGAAAATGTTCGGCAGAATATGGCGCCCCATAATCCACATATTTCCCCCGGCCAAAGCCCTTGAGGCCTCGATAAAAGAGTTTGTCTTCACCTTCAAAACCGAACCACGTACCACCCTTGCCATTTGAGGTATATACACCAGAGAAATCGCAAACATGGCGTTCTCTAACCCCGCCCCTAAAGAGGCGGCAATGGCCAATGCCAGTAAAAGCGGCGGAAAAGAGAGGAACACATCAATAACTCGCATTATAAGAATATCTACTACCCCGCCGTAATAGGCGGATACGATGCCCAGCAGGGTGCCGAAAAAAGCTGTCACCGCAATGACCATATAGCCGACCCGCAGAGAAATTGCCCCGCCGTGCAGTATCCGCGACAGCAGATCACGCCCTAAATTATCCGTACCAAGGGGATGATCCCAGTTACCGGCCCAAAACCCGGGCAGTAACTTATTCTCCAGATCGGTTGACACCGGATCATACGGAGAAATAAACGAAGCAAACAGAGCCAGCACAACTAGCAGGATAGCTACAAACAGAGCAACCATAGCCAAGCGGTTTTTTCGAAAAATTGTCAGCTTTTGTAGAAATTCACTTTGCATGTGGTCCATCCTTATTCAAACCTAATGCGCGGGTCGAGTTTCGCATATATCACATCAACAATAATATTCACCAAAATAAAGGCAAATGCCAGAATAAATACAATTCCTTGCACCATGGGATAATCCCGATTAGAGATCGACTGAATTAACAAACGCCCGGTTCCCGGCCAGGAAAATACCGTTTCCGTCAGTATGGCACCGGCCAGCAGTTTTCCCATTTGCAGGCCTATAACCGTAATAACCGGAATAAGTGCATTCTTCAGGGCGTGTTTGTAGATAATCTTTCGGTAGGGCAGCCCCTTCGCACGGGCCGTTCTTACGTAATCCTCGCTCAGGACATCCAGCATGCTCGATCGGGTTACCCGCACAATCTGTGAAAGGGGAATGGTTGCTAAGGACAAGGCCGGCAACAGAAGATGTTTTAGACTGTCAAGAAAAAGGCTGATATCACCCTGCAGGAGGGTATCAATCAGGTAGAACCCGGTTGCCTCCTGCACCCCCGCTCCCATAGAAATTCGTCCGGAAACCGGAAGCCATCCCAAAATAGCAGAGAACAAAAACATCAGCATAATTCCCAGCCAGAAAATTGGAATCGAAACACCGACCAGGGAAAATGTTACTAATAAATGGTCAAACTTGGAGTTATGATGATAGGCCGCACTTACGCCCACAATAATTCCGAATACGGCTGCTACAATTGTAGCGGTTAAGGCCAATTCAATAGTTGCCGGTAGGCGAGAGAGTATCGCCTCGGTCACCGGCAAACGGCTTTGCACGGACATGCCGAAATCGCCCTGCAGGGCATGGACAAACCAATTCCAATACTGCTCGTACATTGGCTTATCTAATCCCAGCCGTTCAGTAAGTGCCTGCCTGGCTGCCTCGGTCGCTTTATCGCCCAGCATAACCTCAATCGGATCCCCAGGTATAAAGTGCACTAAAAGAAAAACAAGAATTGTCACTCCAATTACTGTAGGAATCAAAAGGAATAATCTTTTAAGTAGATATCGCAATAAACCCATTTTTGCTTACTCGTCTCCCTTCGTCCTGTTCAACGGCGTAAATATTATGTCCAACCGGCTCAATTCCTCATTTCGTCTACATTCCTAAACGTCACCAGTAAGTTCAGGCCGACATATTTAAATATTTATATAGAACTGTAATATTTAGTACTGTATGTTATGTATATTAGATGGTCCTTCAATAAAAGTCAATCGAAATCAGCGATTCTCAATTTGGAAGTCAAAAGACTTCCAAATTGAGAATTCGCATCAATTTCTTTGCAAATTTTTACATATCTTAACGTTTGGAGGCATTCTCAATTTGGATAGTGTAATACACTATCCAAATTGAGAATTGCTGAATCGAAATGAAGAATTTCATAAGTTCTGTTTCTAATACCCAACGACAAGACCTCCCTTTTTGCCGCCCCCCTATTTACACGCAGTCTAAAATTGAAAATACTGGTAGTAAGGAGGCCACCCTATGCCGGAATTTGAATTACCCCTGGAAGAACTTTACCGCTACCGCGGCAGCAACCCCAAGCCGAAGGATCTGGAAGCCTATTGGGACAAGGCCCTTGAAGAGCTGCGCGGCAGGGCTCCCGACGTAATCTTCCAAACCGCCTCTTTCAGCGCCCCCTTCTGCGAGTGTTTCGACCTGTGGTTCAATGGCGCCGACGGGGCGCGGGTGCATGCCCAATACCTACGCCCCCACACCGGCGATAAGCTGCCCCCGGAAGTAGAGGCCGACGCAGATGCCGGCAGCGACCCGGCCCTGCTCCTGTTTCACGGCTATACAAACGACGCCGGCCCCTGGGTAGAAAAACTCGCCTACGCGGCCGCCGGTTTTCATGTGTGTGCCCTGGACTGCCGGGGGCAGGCGGGCCTCTCCCAGGACCGGGGAGGGCACACAGGCAACACCCTCTACGGCCATATTATCCGCGGGCTCAGCGAAGGTCCGGAGCAGTTGTATTACCGGCAGGTGTTCCTCGACACCGTCCGACTGGCGGATATCGCCATGGCCCTGCCGGAGATAGATGCCGGCCGCATATCCGTTATGGGAGGCTCCCAGGGCGGAGGGCTCTCCCTGGCCTGCGCCTCCCTGGTGCCCGAAATAGAAAAGGCGGTCGTACGCTATCCCTTCCTCTCCGATTACAAACGGGTATGGGATATGGACCTCGACGAGCAGGCCTACAAGGAGCTGCGGGACTACTTTCGGATGTACGACCCCCTCCACGAGCAAGAGAACGAAATATTCACCCGCCTGGGGTACATCGATGTCCACCATCTGGCCGGCCGGATTCAGGCAAAGGTACTCTTCGGCCTTAGCGGCCTGGATAAGGTCTGCCCGCCCTCCACTCAGTTTGCCGCCTACAACGCCATCCAGTCGGAAAAACAGCTCCGCTACTATCCGGACTTCCAGCACGAGGATCTGCGCGGCTTCGACGACGCCGCCTTTGAATTTTTGGTGGGAGGAGTTTAGCTGAATAAAATGCTCATTCCGGAAGTGCGCGGCACCGGCCTGTGAGAACCAGCGGCCCTGGTTTGCATCCGGGCCTGCCTAGTTTTATGCTTTACGCATGGAGGAAGTACTATGCACAAAGATATAAAAATAGGTATTATCGGCGGAAGCGGCCTGTACAAAATGGAGGGCCTGAGCGATGTTTCAAGGGAGTATATTTCAACTCCCTTCGGCGAACCCTCCGGACCTGTGGTGGCGGGAACGCTTGCCGGAAAACGCGTGGCCTTTTTGCCCCGCCACGGGGAAGGACACGTAAAAAACCCCAGCGAGGTCAACTACCGGGCAAATATCTACGCCCTCAAGTCCCTGGGCGTACGCTTTATTATCGGGATCAGTGCCTGCGGCAGCCTTCGCGAGGATTACGCTCCCGGTGACATAGTAATTCCCGATCAGCTCTTCGACTTTACCAAGGGAAAACGGGGGATGAGCTTTTTCGACCGGGGCATTGTAGTGCACATCGCCTCCGATCAGCCCTTCTGCCCGGAACTCTCGAAAACCCTTCACAAGGCGGCCTCCTTCAATAAAAAGACAGTCCATGACGGGGGAACCTTTATCACAATCGAAGGCCCGCGGTTCAGCACCAAGGGCGAGAGCGCCCTCTTCCGGCAATGGGGCCTGGATATCATCGGCATGACCACCAGCCCGGAGGCCTACCTTGCCCGTGAGGCCGAAATAAGCTACGCCACAATGGCCCATATAACCGACTACGACGTATGGCACGAAGAACCGGTGAGCACCGAGATGGTAATCGAGACTTTTACTAAGAATATTGAGCATGCCCAAAAATCGATCGAACGGGCGGTGGAGCTAATCGACGAGCAGGCGGAGTATACAGCGCATTCAGCTCTCAAGGGAGCCCTCATAAGCAGCCCGGAAAAAATAGCTCCCACAAGCAGAGCCCGGGTAGCATTGCTTATCGGTAGGTATCTGGAATAGTTAGTTAATAAGCTTCTCTATACCCCTGATCAGCTCACGGGAATAGCCGGATATCTCCGGTACATCCTTCTCGGGTACACGAAAGCCAATGGCACCGGGGTGCCCGCCGCCGTTTTCAATTGAGAAGGTGCTGAGTATAGTCCGCAGATCGAGGGCTTTGTAGACTTCGCTGCGGCGAACTCTGAACTGTATCAGCCCCTCCCCTGCTTTCCTGTCGGGGAATGCCACAAGACTCAAGATTTTGCTCGATTCAGCCAACACGTCGGCCAGGTATCTTGCTACCGACACAATTGTGTCATGGTCAAAACGGGACTCGATCCCCCCCATAGTCTCTCTTTCAATTATCACCGCTGCCACCTGATCGGAGAAAAAGGCCTGCGATTCCATCATGATGTTGAAACACTCTTCCTCCTCCCGCGTGAGCCGCTGGAGTTCGGTAAATACCTGGTCCATGGAGGAAAAATTCCTGGAATTTTGATGGGTTTTACTGCTGAGCATTTCATTGAACATTCCGCTGAACAGATTATAAAACCAACGCTCTCTTCTAGTTTTGAGGTATTTTCCCATTTTCGAATCACCAATCATACCAGTCAGCACCGACAGGACAAAGTTCCGAGAGAATATTTCCTGAATTGAAAATGCTTCGATGATTGAACATTCGTTGGAAAGCTTAAAAGCCAAAAGACCGACCAACTCACTGGCCGAAGAAGCCTCGTCGACAAGGCAGCAGCCGGGGTCCCCGGCGAAACTGCTGTCGGCTTCAAGGTGGTGGTCTATCTCTATTTTAAGCACGTCCCTGCGTGCAAGAAAGGCCGCAGATCCGGGAAAGGACTCCTGCATAGAAGGTTTGGGAGTATCCATCAGAAATACGGTGGAAATATCCGGCGGAAGCTCTTCGTCGTTGTAGATAATTCCTATTTCGTTATACCGGGATATATGAAGAAGATACTGGTAGTTTTCGTTTACCCTTCTAGGAATCATCAGATACACGTTTTTTGCAAACTTACTAATCAAAAGTCCCATGGCGATCATGGAGGCAATGCAGTCTTCATCCGGATCACGGTGTCCGAGCATAAGAAAATTATCCCGTTCCGCCACAGCCTGAATAATGCGGGAGATAATCCGATTTTTCTCCTTAAGACTGTATATGCCGGACTTGCGCCGACCATCCGGTGTATTTTGCCTCCAAGCGACCGCCCGGCCTCGCCCCTCCTCCTTAGCCCGATACAGGGCTTTGTCAGCCTGCTTCATTAGTACAGCAAAGCTGTCCCCGTTATCGGGAAAGGCGGCTATACCAATACTTGCAGTAATATGCTTTACCGAAGTACCGGGTTGGGCCGGCAGAGCAATCTTTCCCAGTTCCCGTATAAGGCCTTTGCAATACTCCAGAGCCTGCTCCGAAGAGGTCTTTTTCAGCAGAAAAGTAAACTCATCCCCGCCGTAGCGGACGGAGACCGTATCGGGGCTGAAAGTTTTTCTAAAAGTCTCCACAGCGGCAAGTAAAACCCGGTCCCCTACCGCCTGGCCGTATTCAGTATTTATAGTACCAAAATGATCAAGATCGAGCATCATAATGGATAAGGGCGTGCCCTTGCTGTGAGCCTCGGTCAAACGCTCTTCCGCAGCCTGATCGAGAAACCGCCGATTATACAGTCCGGTAAAATCATCGGTAATTGCACGGGCCCGGGCTTTCTCGCCCCAGGTTACCATGTCGGATAAAAAAGCGCCGGTTACTGTTAACCTCTGTACAGTGGTTTTGAGCATTTCCTGCATTATGCTGAAACCCGCTTCAGGCTTTGTTTTTATAAACTCATAAAAATCGCCCGCCCTCAGACTCAGGACGGTGGTATCGCTTTTCGGAGTACATGTGGCCGATCTTTTGACACTGTCAAAAATAGACATCTCTCCAAAAAAACTACCCTCAGAAATTTCCGCCAGCTCTAACACCCCGCCATCTTGGGTACCCACCGAAATAGAAACACAGCCTGAGAGGACGATGTACATAATCTCACCGGTATCCCCTTCTCTAAAAAGAGTCTTCCCCTCCTGATACTCTTCGATCTTCATTAATGAATAAAGCCGGTTTAGATCATCTGCAGAGAGGGCAGAGAGGATGTCTATCGATCTGAGCACTTCCACCGGTGTTTTGGCCATACTCAAAGCTCTCCCCGCTCGTCGGTAAAGAGAATCTTATTGCCCCCGCCACTTCTTCCCGCAAGGGGAAGTTCATGAGTTTTGAACAGCATCTCTTCAAGCGTGCCCCCAAAATCCGGGTACATACAAACCCCGACACTTGCGGTCACCCGGAACTCATTGCCTCCGGCAGCCTTGGTTACATCAAGCTTATTTATAAACTCCCTAATTTTACGGGCCTTCTCCCGCGCCTCATCCCGGCTAAGTCCCGGAAAAACAACCGCCATAGCGTTTCCCTTATACCTGGCAATTTGTTCATCCTCTCCGATAAAATCCCGCAGCCCCCCGGCCAAAATTTTGATGGCCAGATCACCTGCATCATGACCATATGCATCATTTAAGGCTTTGAAGTTATCCGGTTTTGTAATAGTCAGAGCAAAAGCGAAATTCCCCTTTGCGGAATCACTTTTCTCGGTCAGCTCTCGAAGTTTTTCCGTCAGATATACCTGGTTGTACAACCCTGTAAGGGTATCCCGGTACACCTGTTTCTGCAGCTCCTGTACAAGCGGGGAGTTCTCTTTCACCAGGGCATTTACCCGCCGTACTCTCCCGGCCGTCTCCACCAGAATTCTGTGCAGCATGCGGGCGGAGGCTGAGGGGCTTTCTTCGAGAAACTCAAAAAAATCCTTTCCTCGACGGGGGAACTCCAGAACCCAGGTTTCCTCATCGGCCAGGGCCGAAGCGCCCCTGACTGAGGAGGTAAACAGATCCAGTTCGCCAAAAAGATTTCCACTCACATAACGGGCAATAACCTTGGAACGGCCTTCTTCGTCGGTTTTCCGGACTATCACCTGCCCGGTTTCCACAATATACAAGGAGCGGCCCGGATCACCCTGTTGAAACACAGTATCACCTTTCTTGTAGCGGCGAATTACACTGTTTTCGGCTATCACCAGGATGTCCTCTGGGGACAGCTCAGAGAAAAGCTCCGCCTGCCTCACAATTTGTTCTTTTCGCGTTTCTTTCACGGTTACTCCAGGTGCAGCATATCGTACACTTGCTATAGAGAATAATACTATAGTTAAAACCCGTACTCAATGCCTCCGCCTATGCTGAAGTTCCATGTGTCGTAAATCGGATCGTTAGAAAAACTCTTGCCCGCAGATCCCCGCAGCACAAAGAAAATCTGGTCATTCGGGGTCCAGTCCGCCTCTAGGCTGCCCCCCACATCAAGCTGTGTAAGCTCCTGGTCGGTATAACTGCGGCCTTGTGCATTTAGACGGGAAGAGAGTTGCAGCTCCCTGGTCGGGCTCCAGGAAAAACCGCCCTCTACCTCGCCAAAGATCGAATCGGCAAGATACGCCTCGTCGTTACTTATACGCTTTCCCCCATTCAGCCGCAAGCTCCAGTCGGCAAAGTAACCGGCCAGGCCCGTTATCTCCGCCTCTCCGGCCGCAATAATATCCCGTCTATCAGACTCCCCATACAACTCCGCTGTTCCGCTTGCTTCAAGGCGATAGCCTATCTTTATGGAAGGGTCGTAGCTTACTCCGAGGGAGGCGGAATGGGAGCTGCGATCCTCCGTTCCCAGTTCCTGATAGAGATAATACCCCGCATACTCGATATACGGTTCTACCACATTCCTATTGCCTGACCCGGGAGAATAGGTGTATTTCCCGCTCCACTCCGGTCTAAAGGTGCTGCCGTAGGAAGAATTATCCAGGGTCGAGTTAAATCCTGTTTCAATAAGCATCGATCCACCCGGGAAGGGTAGTCCCACCGCTGCATCTATGTTCTCCTCATCTTGGGTTACCTCGCTCTGGGGATTGTACTCAAGGGTGGCATTTCCATTCAGGGAGGCATACCCTCCTCCATCGAAGGCGGTACGCCAGCTGCCTATGCCGTACACATCATACCACATAGTAGAGTCATACTCTGAGTAGTCGGAGTACTCTGCCGAAGTGCCCACAATAAAAGTCGGGGAAAAGGCCGCCAGAGGCATCGCACTCCCCATAAAAACGCCCGCTACAAGAGCGATTATCTGAATAAATCTCTTTTCAAGCACACTTATATGCTGCAACTAAAACCTCCTCTTCGATTAGCATGTAATCGATTAGCGCAAAATCACTCTCTCCAGCTCCTCCACACTCTCGCTCGAACCGGCTCGCGCTGCTATGCGTTCGGTAAGCTCCTCCGGGCGGATTCTCTCTCGCCGAGCGGCTCTGTAGAGGTCCAGTATTCCCTCATATTCTTCAGACGGAATAGCAGAGGAGACAAGCGCCTCCGCTACCGACAAGCCATCCTCCTTGGAAAGTCCCCAGGTGCTGAGAGATGCATAAAGCAGAGAAATCGGCCTAAACTTATCCGGATCTTCCCTGCATATCTGTATAAGTCTTCCTAGTTCATCTGAGCCAAAACCGGCGGCAAGCATATTCGCCGCCCTCTTCCACTGACTTTCCCGGCTCAGAAAAACCCCCTCAGCCTCTGCTTCAGCAAATAGTCTTCGGGCGTTCATCAAGTAATCAATATCTCTCTTCAAAGCCCCCACTAAACGAGGAGCCGGTACCCCCTTGGCCACTCCCTCCTGAACACGCGGTACAAGCATATCTCCGGGTACACCTTTATTCTGCGCACCCAGAAAAACATTCAGCACCCCTTGTATGTCCGATTCAGAATATCCATGCTCTTCGAGAATGCCCTCAACCTTCGAGCTTGTCCCGGAAGTAGAGCCCCCCCCCTCTTCTGCAATCAACAGGAGAGGGCTGCTCCAGAAAAACAGGAGTAACACCATTACCATAAACGAGTAAAAGCGCAGGGTGCCGCGAGGCACCCCTGCGTCTGCAAAGAATCTTTTATTGGTAGTAAAACCACTTCTCATAGTTAAAACTTAGTCTCGCCCAGGCTGTCCCGGTGAACCGGGAGCAGGTGTTCCATCCATGTTTCCAGGACCTGCACCGGCACTGGCACCAGTGCCTTTCGCTTTTTCGGCTTTGCCGGAGGCTCGTATACGGTTCTCCATTGCGTTATATAGTCGGTCTCTAATCTGTTCTCGCATCCTACTTTGCATCCGGGTCATATCTCCAGTACCAACTTCTTCACGGATCTGTTCCATGTTTCGCACCACTTCTCGGGTTCCCTCAAAAGATGCGCGGGCAATTTCACGCTTCTCAAAACCCAAGCGCTCCATAGTGCGGGCCATCACAGCTACCTCCAGTGCAAGATCGGCGTTCTCGGCAGCTTCAAGTTTCTCGCGGTTCGGATTTGCCAGCTGCAGTGCCATTGCAACTACCTCCGGTTCCGCACCTTC
>JAIPFV010000147.1 GCA_021736475.1 Spirochaetia bacterium
GCCAAACTGGCAGCACTCTGTGAACGCCTGCAAAGTGATTTTGCAATTCGTGAATGAGCAGCAGGCTCTTTTATACTGAAAGCAGCCACACTGCCCTTCGCTTTTAATAGAAAAATTCGACTTTTTTCACTTCTGATACTGTTTTCATGACCTCATAAAAGGTTTATACTGCCACTTGTCGGTTGCAGGCCGAAATACTACTGTGCCGACTCAGGAGACAGTTTAATGACTGAATACACGTATGATAATTTCTTATCTTATATAAAATCAATAAAAATAAGTCTACCCAGTTTTAAGATGCCGAAACTTCAAATAGGCAACCTCACCGCCAAGCTGCCCATTATTCAGGGGGGCATGGGGGTTGGAATCTCTCTTTCCGGGCTGGCATCTGCGGTTGCTGAGAACGGCGGTATCGGAGTCATTGCGGCAAATGGAATCGGGATGACTGAACCGGACTACTTTAAGGATGGAAGGGCTGCAAATATCCGGGCGCTTCGAAAGGAGATTCGTAAAGCCCGGGCTGCTACGGATGGAATAATCGGCATCAACATCATGGTTGCCCTGAACGATTTCTACGAACTTTTGCAAACTTCCATCGAAGAGAAGGTCGACCTGATCATTATGGGAGCCGGACTGCCGGTGAAGAATATCCCCGTCGAAGAGATCAGGAAGAATAATATAAAGGTAGCTCCCATCGTCAGTACAAGCCGGGCTGCCCAATTGATATTTAAGATGTGGAAACGAATTTACAATGATGTTCCCGATGCAATCATAGTGGAAGGTCCGGAAGCAGGAGGCCACCTCGGAGTAACAGAGGCCGAAATTAACGACCCCGCTGTAAAAATAGAAAAGGTAGTGCCCCAAGTCCGCGAGGCACTTACTCCTTATGAGACAGAATACAATCGACAAATTCCGGTTATCGCTGCAGGCGGCGTATTTACCGGCGAAGATATTCACAAAATGCTGCGACTCGGAGCCCAGGCGGTCCAAATGGGCACGCGTTTTGTAGCAACCGATGAATGCGATGCAGATGTAAGATTCAAAGAAGCCTATGTCGCTGCCCGGAAAGAGGACATTGGAATTATCAAAAGTCCTGTCGGACTTCCGGGGCGGGCAATTGTAAACGGCTTTTTGGAAAAAGCTGCCCACACACAACAACCCTTCAAATGCCCATGGCAATGTCTTGCCGGCTGCAAAGCCGACCAAGCTAACTACTGTATCTCCACAGCCCTTAACAATGCCAGGCAGGGAAAACTTGCCCACGGTTTTGCCTTTGTAGGTTCAAATGTGCACAGGGTTGAAAAAATCGTGCCGGCGGCGGAACTAATGGGCGAGCTGGAAACCGGCTACATGCGGGCCCTCTTTTTGGAAATGAATGAAACCTTAGCCGACGTAATGGAGAGAATCCGGGAGCTAAAGGGAGAGTACCGTATAGCGGAAGCCAAGTTGGCGAGAATAAAAGCGGATTACGAACAGGCAATCGCTTCTCGTATCCAAACTGTCAGAGCCGGAAGCATTGGGGTTTTGCGGGATGAATACAAAAAGACCGCCGCCCGGCTCACTGAACTCCGCCTGAAAATCACTGATCACGTGTTCGAAACCTACTCGGTTTTATCGGAAGGATTGTTGAAATAGACCGTCTTTTCGTATAGTAATCGCTGGGCTAAGGTTTCTACCTCGGCCCAGTGGTATTTTAAAATCTTCTCGGCAATCCTCTGGATCTGGGTAAACTTTATATCGGCAACATCCTTTTTCAAGTAATTGAGAATATTCAAGACAAAAGCCCGATCTTCTTCAAAATGAACCCCTAGTTCCGTATGCCTGAACCCACCGGCAAGCTCTACCGCAACAGAACCTGCAACTTTTTGTACCAATATATTATAAAACAACCGATAGTCCTTCCGTTCAAGAGTCTTTTTATCCTTCCTCTCCAGCCGGCCGAACATCAACGCGTCTTCATCAAAATAATCCTTTAAACGGACAGTTTTAGTGGCCCACAGGGGAGAAACCTGTGGCTCTATGCTGCTCGACTCAACCTTAAAGCCCAGGTACCTGGCAACAACAACATGACCGGCTTCATGAAATGCATAACTTCTCACTGCTCTAGTTCCACCCTTCGGTTTGAGAAGCAAACCAGTCAGTATATCATATTTTGACTAGTAAATACAAATTATTTTAGTGTTTATATCAGCTTTTTTCCGGAAGTGGTTCTATAGCTCAGTAAAAGTTCGGGAGAATTCATCCATTATGGCATCCTCATCGCCGGCATTGTAAGCTACGACATTTCGTAAATACACAAACGAATCGAACTCCATATCGGTAAACTCGATACCAAGCCCCTGTTGTGTTAAGCGAACTACTTTTCCCTGTACATCAATTGAAAGATTTGAAGTAGTTCCGGAAAAACGAATGGTAACCATCACTTCCTGTCCAATTTGAATGGACTGCTGGGATGCGTCTGTTTTAAGAAACATCCCCTTCAAACTTAAATCTTCCACCGTACCGGACACTACCTGCCCTTCTATTTCCAGCTCTGCCCGAGTATGAAACTCTACCCGGGTAGTATCACGTTTTTTTTGCGGCATCTTGTACCTCCTTAGGCAAGCAGAATACCGAACATAGGTTCGTTGAAAAACTGCATAAGTAAAAAATAGCCCGCTACAGCCCCACCGGCTCGGAAAGCCCGGAAAGTGCCGACCAGATAAAGGCTTTCTTTTTGATGCCGATGGCTAAACCGGCACACAATGTGAATCCAAAGGCAAAAACAATTTCATTCATGGTTTCCATCTTAATAGAAAAAAACGAACTTTACAAACAATCCAGTAATTCTAACTTTTGAAATCTGCCGACTTCCAAAGGTAGAATTGCAGCACATAACCAGTGGCTCTTGACCAAAGCAGACAAGTGAGACAGAGTAGAACCCATGACCGAATACGAACAACGGCGATGCGAAGCTCGTTCAGCTATTTTTAAGGCCCTTGGCCACCCTACCCGCCTCTATATTCTGGAACAGCTGCGTGAAACACCGCACTGTGTATGCGAGCTGACGGAAAAGGTGGGGGCCGACACCTCTACTATTTCTAAACATCTGACCATTCTGAGGAATGTCGGTTTGGTGCGAAGTGAAAAACAAGGCACCACTGTCTATTACAGCCTGGCCTGCGCCTGCCTGACACAATTTTTACAGGGAGCAGAAACACTGCTTAAAATGAAAGCTGAAGCAGATTCTGCAGCATTATAAGCGGGTTCTACTCACTACTGCTGCCCTCACAAGCCCTCCAAGGGTATTTCGATGATAAACGAAACCCCTGCCCCATTCTCCCCCTTCGCCATCTCCAGCGTCGCTTTTAGCTGATTCGTCAGCAACTCAACCAAAGACAGACCCACGCCTGTACTATCACCAATATTGGTGTCCGCCGGAACCCCGACCCCGTCATCGGCAACACTAAGAGTGATTTTTTCTCCCTCACTCCGTACTTTCACCCTCAAGAGGCCATGAGCACCATCTGTATACCCATACTTAAAGCTGTTAGTGACAAGTTCATTTACAATTAGTCCGATAGAGGTTGCCGGCTTTTGTTCGATGCGCAGTCGTTCAACTTCGATTATAACCTGTATCCCCCGTTCTGCTGCTTTGAAGCTGCGTGTAAGCGCGTTCACCACAGCGGGTATATACTCATTCAGCTGAACCATACCGGCTTCGGTTGATTGATGGAGCAGCTCATAGAGTTTAGAAAATGCAAAGATCCGGTGCTTCAAGCCTTCCAGAACCGCCTTGGTATGCAAGTCCTCAGCCCGCCCCATTTCGATGCTCACAAAGCTCAAGATTGAACTCATACTATTCTTTACCCGGTGCTGCAGTTCCCCCAATAACGCGGATTTCTCTTCATACGCCCGCTGCAGTTCAGCCTCACGCTGTTTCTGTTCAGTAATATCCCGCAGCATTATCAGGTTTCCACTTACAGCTTCTCCGCTTAAATGTAGCTCAGACATTTCGGCCTTAAAACAAAGCCCGCCTTCCAGCTCCGTTTCTACCCCTTTGTGTGCCTGCTCATCCGCAGAATCAAATAGAGGTAAAAGTTGCGGTATTACCTTTTCAATATTTCCTCCGATAAGTTCCGGCAAGTTCTTCCCCACCAACTGCTGACCAGCCGAGTTTGCATCTAGTATGCGTCTGCGCATATCCACTACAAAAACGGCATCGGCTATATGATCAAACACCTTGTCCCGAGCTACAGGAATAATATCGAATAACCTATAACGAAACAGGCCATATGCAATTATCAGACCGGAAATACTGAAAGTTAAGCTGGTCGGTCCTAATGCATTCAAAGGATTTAGTCCAAATACGTCAAGCAGACTGGAAAACATGGGAATCAGAAGGCTCAGCAGTAAAGCCAACACCTGGCCCTTCATGCGCGTACTGCGAAAGGACTTTACCAGCAGCCATAAGGCTGCACAGAGCAAGCTATAGGAATAGACAGCTTCAATGTAAAACCAAAATCCATGCTCAATATGAAGGTAGGTAAAATTGGCGAGATGCTTAAGCTCTACTGCACTACGCAGCCACCTGTGTGCAGAATTGGTCCACATCAGCAGATAAGAGATTACCGGCACTACGAACAGAGTCGGCACAATTGTGCGACGAGTGTAACGTTGATATCCGGTGTACTGCAGAACCAGCAACAACCATAACACCGGAGTAAATACCGTTCCAGTCTGGCCCAGATTGTACCACAGAAGCTTAACGGAGGCACCGACAGAAGCCACGCTCAGGGCATAGCTAAAAGACCACACTGCAGCCAGAACCATCATGGCGATAAAGAGGTAGGCACCGGGAACACGACGCCTGGAGTAAGTAAATACAGCAAGGCCAAGGCTTACTATCCCAGAGATTAGTGAAGGCAGCAAATAAGAAGAAAACTGATACTCCATATTAGATAATATAGTACTATTAGCTCTAAAATGCCAACTGGCTATAGTAAAGTTATTGAATTTAATAAAACCAGTCAGGATGTCACCCACATCACTAACCGGTTTTATTGCAAATTTTTTATTTCAAATCAGCAAACAACCAGGGAACCAGCTCGCCAACTGTGGGGTGGGGAATCACCGTTTCCTGCAGTGTGCTGTAAGGCAGTTTAGCCTGCATGGCCAGAGCCAGCATCCCGATAATCTCATCGCCCCCGACTCCAAAGAGGGTGGCACCTAAAATCTGCTTAGTATCTTTTTCCACGACCACCTTCATAAGCCCGTTGGTCTCCGCCTTCTCTTTGGCCCTGCTGACCGAACTCATCGGCATACTCCCCACCAAATAGTCGCGCCCTTCGCGTTCTGCCTGGGAAGCACTCATGCCGACCCGAGCTAAGGGCGGATCCATATACATGGAATAGGTGAGAATCCGGTCGGAAATACGGCGGCTGCCCCGTCTAAAAAAATGCTCTAAAAAGACCTGGCCGTCGTGAACCGAGGTATGGGTAAAGGCGCCCTTCCCGTTTACATCGCCGACCGCATAGATATGCGGTCGGCTTGTCCGACAGTACTCATCCACCTGGATGTGGCCGCGCTCGCTTACTTCTACTCCTGCAGACTCAAGGTTAAGGGTGTCACTATTCGGCAGCCGGCCTACGGCAAATAGAATATGGCTACCCGTGGCCTCTTTCACCTGTCCCTCCTGTTCATAGGTCAACTTCACACCCGCTTGGGACTTCTCGACCTTGGTGCTGGTACTGTTCAGGTGGAAGCTCACCCCCTCCTGTTCCAAAATCGACTGGGCGCTAGTACTGAACTCCGGATCTTCCCGAAAAATAATCCTCTCACCCTTTTCGAAAATCGAAACCTCACTGCCGAAGCGTCGAAAAGCCTGCCCAAACTCCATGCCTATGTAGGAGCCGCCGACTATCAGCAGGTGCTTTGGCAGTTCCTGCAGATCAAGCAGTCCCCGGTTATCGAGCCAGGGAACTGTATCTATTCCGGGCAGCTGCGGCGGCCTGGCACGGGCCCCTGTATGAATAATAATGGTCTCACCCCTAAACTGCTCCTCTCCAACGGCTATGGTATGATCATCGACAAAGCGGGCCCAACCGGAATAGAAATCAGTTGCCTCTTCCAGCCACGACCGGAACCCGGAG
>JAIPFV010000148.1 GCA_021736475.1 Spirochaetia bacterium
ACCAGTATGGGTTTGGTGCATGGCTGGAACAGCTCGGAGTTTACCATTACTATCGTTCTAGCTGTGATAGTAATTTACGATGCCACAGGTATTCGCCGGGCAGCGGGCGAGCATGCTGAGATACTGAACGACCTCTTGGAGGAGTTCAATTACCTGCTGCACGAGGGATTCGAACGTCAGCACCTTAAAACACTGCTTGGACACACCTATCCTCAAGCAGTGGCCGGTATACTTATCGGAATCATAATATCAATTATTTTCTATTATAACTAGGGGGCGTGTAAATGTTATATAAACTTCTTCAAAAACGCCGCAGCGTGCGTACCTTCGAACCGCGAGCCGTAGAGCCTGAAAAGCTTGAACGAATTTTTCAGGCTGCCCTCCTCTCACCAAGCTCGAAGGGAATTCAGCCGTGGAGCTTTATCCTGGTAGATGATCCTGCTTTATTGACGACCCTCTCGAACTGTAAACCCCACGGAGCATCCTTTCTGGCCAACGCTGCCTTCGCGATTGTAGTGTGTGCCGATTTAGAAGTAGCTACAGCATGGATTGAGGACTGCAGTATTGCTGCAATCAATGCTCAAATAGCAATAGAAGAGGAAGGACTGGGAAGCTGTTGGATTCAAATTCGCGGACGAAAAACACAGGACGGAAAACCTTCCACTGAATATGTAAAAACATCTCTATCCATCCCAGACCGTTTAGAGGTAGAGGCGATTATCGCCGGCGGGTATCCCGCCGAACCGCAAATACCACACTCCCTGGAAGATCTAAAATGGGAACGGGTTCACCACAACAGCTTTGGTAAAAAACTCAGCCTTCTCAAGAAATGAACTTCAGGGGAATGATCTTACGAAGAAGAATATTTCAAAAGCAAACGCCCGGAATCAGAAAATTGCACTGCTGAGGGTTTTTCAGCAGTGCAATTTCTAAGGTCTACTCTTTTACCGAACCGGCCAGCAGCCCGCGGATAAAGTACCTTCCAAAGAAAATGTAAATCAACAATACCGGAAAGCCAGCCAAAAAGGATCCGGCCATCGGAAGGTTCCAGTTAACCGCCTGTCCTCCGGCCAGCTGGGCAAGCCCAACTGTAACCGGCTGGGAAGACTGTTTTGTTAAGGTTACACCCCACAAAAACTCGTTCCATATCTGGGTAAATTGCCATATTCCAACCACTACAAAGCCAGGTACCGACAGAGGCAAAAACAGGCGACCGTACAGACCGAAAAAGCCTGCCCCGTCCAGCCGCGCAGATTCAACTATAGAATCCGGAATTTGATCGTAAAAGTTGCGGAAAATCAGGGTGGTAATCGGTATTCCGTAGACCACATGCGCCAGGATTAATCCGTATAAACTGCCGTATATTCCAATTGCCCGCAGCAACTGAAACAGGGGAATAAGAATTATCTGATAGGGTATAAACATACCAAAGAGAAACAGGGTAAAAACTACTTCACTGCCCCGGAAACGGTTTTTAGAAAATACAAATCCGTTGATAGATCCCACTAGAGCAGAGAGTACAGTGCCGGTAATAGTCAGGACAAGACTGTTCCGAAGACTCGGCAGCAGCATATTATAAGCTTCTACAAAACTTTGCCAATACGGGTAGGAGGGCAAATTCCAGGCGGTAGCCAGGTTAATTTCCGCCGGATTCTTTAAGGCGGTTATAAGGGCCATGTAAATGGGTACTAAAAATATAACCATCGCCGCCAGCACCATTACATACACTATCGGACTTACACGTCGTAAAGTATTTTGTGACATAATCGGTTACCTCCGCGCCCGGTATGATTGAATTAGATAAGGGATAATAAACAGGGCGGCCATAAGAAACAGAATTACTGATATTGCGGCACCGACTGCAAAATTGTTGGCGCGGAAAGTAATCAGATACATCAGCACCGAGGGATGTCCGGTACTGGCGTTGTCGGCTCCGGCCATTGAGAATATGAGAGCAAAAAGCTTCAGAGATATATGGGAAATAATAATAATTGCACTTAGGGTAATCGGCCACATATTCGGTATTGCAATTTTTAAATAATACGTAATATCACCGGCCCCATCCATTTTTGCCGATTCGTACATAGCCACCGGCAGTCCGCGGAGACCTGCCAGGTAGAGCGCCATGGTATATCCGGAGTACTGCCACACTGCGGCAATTATGATGCCCACTGTCGCCAGGCTGAAGCCGTGAAATTCAGCATACGGTAGTATTGGCGGCAGCAAATAGTGCAATACCGCTGCATAAAACAGCATAAGCCCCGAAAGTACGGCTCCCCATACGGTCTGAGTTTTCCTGCCGTTCTTCCAGCCTCCGTACAGCATAAAGGCAAAAATCACGAACAAAATGAACGCAATAATTTGAGGGACACTCTGCCAATTGAAAAGAGCCACTTTCTCGCGGCTCGATAACCAGAGAAAGTCTCCCCGTTCCATCCCAAACCAGGTGGGAATTAGATTTACCCCTCCCTTTGGTGAGAAAATCCACCTCCAAATAGTTCCCGTCACGACAAATGACAGAGCCATAGGAAAGAGGAATATCGTACGCAGAATATTCTCGCCCTTCGGCCCCTTGTCCAGCATGATTGCTAAAAATAATCCCAATCCCAGGGTGCCTGCAACTAAAAAGAGGGAATAGAAAATTGCATTGATCAGATCCTGCCGAAAGCGTTCATGGATGGCTCCAGTGAAAAGCTGGCGGTAATTTTCAAGACCGATCAAGTTTTTCACCGGATTCTCCCGCAAAGCAGCCCCGGTTCCCCAGTCTGTCAGGGAGACATAAAATGAATTACCAATAAAGCCATACACAAAAACCAATAACAGAATTAGTGAAGGCAGCAATATTAGCATTGAATACACCGTATTTTTCTTTGAACCTACCATATTGTTCCCTTTATGACGGGAGCAGGCAGTCCCCTAACGGAACCCCTGCTCCCCGAATTCAACTATTGTAAATTCTTATCTACTTACAATTCCATTTTGAATAGCAATAGCCTGGGCTGCGTTGGCAGCTTGCTCAGGATTGCGGTTATTCAGGAACATTTCCATAACAGTAGCAAAGTCATTCATAAAACCTTCGTTTGCGGTTACTCCGTGAGCGAGGCTACCTACAATTCGGTTATCAGCAAAATCTTCTGCTGCGGATTGCGAATAGTCATTGTATTTGCTCAGGTCGGAGTCAGTTCGAGCGGAAATAGAACCCTTCAGAGGATTGAAGGTATCCTGTCCCTTTTTTGAGCCGCAGGTTTTAAGCCATGCCAGAGTGGCGGCAGGATTTTTAACTCCCTTCGGAAAACCGAAGCTGTCAGCCAAAAACATGAATACCCCATCGGTTCCCGGTGAAGCTGCCCAACTATAGTCGCTTCCAGGTTCAAGATTAAGGGTGGTGCTCATGTAGCCTGCAGCCCAGTCGCCCATAATATTAAACGCGGCGTCGCCGCCAACAACCAAGTCGGTAGCCTGCTGCCAGCTTAAAGAAGAGAAATCATCGTTGGTGTACTCAAGAACTTCATCCAGAGTTGCCCACACTTCAACTGCTTCATCGCTGGTCCAGCTCAGTTCGCCGTTCCATAGTCCATCGTATTTATCCGCACCAAGCACACCAAGGGCAACCGATTCCCAAAGGTGGTTTACAGTCCAGTTGGTTGCCAGTGACAGTGGTGTTACCCCCTGAGCTTCCAGGTCCTCTGCAATTTCCAGGAACTCATCCCAAGACTGCGGAGCCTCTACTCCCCATTCCTCTAGGTTTTCCGGGATATACCACATTACATTAGAACGGTGTACATTTACCGGCACCGACCAGATACCGTTTTCAGTACCGATCAGATTGATCAGGTCCTCAGGAATAACATCCATCCAACCTTCGGATTCGAAAAGCGGAGTAAGATCAAGCATTCTTTCGGCCGCTACCCAGGTACCGATCAGCTCTTGTCCGGCATGAACCTGAAAAGAGTCGGGAGGGTCGCCACCAAGCATTCTGGTTTTCAGAACTGCCTTTGCATTAACACCGGAACCACCGGTTACAGTGGCGTTGATTACTTCAACCTGGGGATAGTTATCATTATACAGGTCGATCAGCGCATTAAGTGCAGGGGCTTCATCGCCGGCCCACCAGGAAAAGATCTCCAGGTCGCCGCTCGGTTTTCCATAGTCCAATTTAACTTCAGGTACAGCTACAGTCTCGGTTTCTTCCGCAGTAGCGGTGCCTTCCTGCTGTCCACCGGCCCATACGGACACCATCGGCAGTAACAGCAGAAGTGTGATCATCAGGGTTAGACCCTTTTTCATAGTTCAACCTCCTTAATAGGTTTTTAATTCTAATAAATTCTACCACCGCGGAGTATATCCGTCTGCAGGATTGTTTTTTACATTTCTTACTTATTTTAACAATGGGGGTTTATTTGCATTTTCTACAGGACATACTTTAGATAAAGATAATCCAGATCAATCAAACTCGGTTGGGGAGCAGCCCACCAGCCGCTTGAACAGCCTCGAGAAGTAATTCGGGTCCTGATACCCCACTAAGGAACTAATTTCCTTAATCGAATGGGTATGCTCCTTTAGCAGTCGCTTCGCCTTTTCCATTCTTATTTGAGTAAGCTGATCGATAAAGCTCTTCCGCAAGTAACGGGAGAAAAGATTACTTAGGTAGGCAGAACTCACTTCCACCTGATCGGCTACATCCGACAGTTGAAGCGGATGTGAGTAGTTCAACTTGATATAGTCGAGAGCTCTTGACAGCACTTTGGGCAAATTTTCAGCCTGAACAGTTTTGATTTTATCGGCAATAGAATGAGCCCATCCGGAATAGAAGGCAAACAGCTCCTCAGCCGTACCGTTCTTACCTTCTCCCGCATAACTTGAACGTATAAAGTGATATCCGGTGACTACAGAATTGACATGTTCTACGTACAGCAATAAATCACACAACACCGACTCGGCTTTTTCAATGTGATCAGTATAAGTAAGCACTTCTGTAAATATCTGTTTTTGCAGCCCCTCATCCCAATTCTGCAACGCAGCTTCCAGTTGCCGGCGCCACTGCTCTGAATAAGATATTAACTGTTCAGTATCGTAGGGCTCCACAGCGGACATCATCGCTTCACGAGCGTCTAAATAAGATGAGTTAATGCTCTCAAACTCAACCGACTTTCCGGTCACAAAATGCCACTGAGTATTGCTGTTTTTTTCCGGATCGACAACGGCGGCGAGGTTCTCCACACCGGGAACCGAGTTCACCTCAGATATATCCGGAAAAAAGAACAGCACTTCCTGCTCAAACGGTGCGGCAAGGCATGGAAATTTGAACTTTAATTTACTTATCACTTCACGGCCGAAGCTGATTGAGTCCGCAGCGATCCTCGATCTCTGTCCTTGCCACTCCAGAATTCCCACGCAGCCTCTGGAGGTCTTAAATGCGAGCGAAGATTTGAGATAGGGGATAAAGGCATTTACTTCACTATTCAGCTTTACCGCAACAAACAGCAGGGTTTCGATGGAACTGCTGAGGGTATGGTATAGTTCTATATGCTTGAGGCTCTCTCCACGGCCATCCAAACGCTGGTCCAGTGACACGACCGCCGCATCCACTGCAGAAATCAGCTTTTCTCTTGAAAAGGGTTTTAGAATGTAATCCTGTACACCCAGCTCAAAGGCCGTCTGTGCTATATCAAACCGCTCGTAGGCGGTGGTGAGAATCGGCAGTACATTCGGACTTCTCCGCTTTATCTCACGCAAGGCCTCGAGCCCGTCAATACCCGGCATCTTTACATCTATCAAGATGATATCCGGTTTGGTCGCTTCGGCAATTTCAATAGCCTCGCGGCCCGACATTCCTGTACCGGCAATCTCGAGTTCAGGTCGGTACTTCTGCAGCATAAAACTGATACTCTCGATTACCGGCTGCTCATCATCGACTATCAGTACTCTATACATGTTCGGCCTCTTCTTCCGGCAGTTCAATCCGAACTTCCGCGCCATCTCCAGGGCTGCTCTCAATTGTAACAATATCATCTCGGTTAAAGAATAGACGTAGTCTTAACACTACATTTCGCATACCTAAACCGCTACGGGAGGAGAAATCCTCATCGGAGAAGGAAATCGGTTTTAAGGCAGGTGTAATTTC
>JAIPFV010000149.1 GCA_021736475.1 Spirochaetia bacterium
GGCGACAGAGTTTATATGCTGAAAAATTCTGTTTACTCGGTAATTTCACCGGAAGGCTGTGCATCTATTTTGCTGCGGGACTCTTCTAAGGCCAAGCTGGCTGCTGAACTGATGCGGATGACCTCCCGCGACCTGTTGGAACTGGGGGTTATCCACGGCGTTATTTCAGAGGGTGAAGGGGGTGCTCATAAGGATGCTGAGAACACCGCCCGCCATATACAGGAAGTTTTGGCGCAGCAGCTGCCTATTCTCATTAATAAAAAGGCTCCTCAGTTATTGAAAGAGCGCTCACATCGGCTCCTATCATTGGGTCCGTATTATGAAGATCAGCAGGAACGCGGGAATCTTATTAGCCGATTGTTTGGAAAACGCTAAGAGTTCCATTTAATTGGATAAAGTGCTAAAATGATAAAACTATGAGAGTATCTGCTGTTTCAACTGGGCTTTTAGCTGTTATCTCCGTAATTATGCTGGGGGCGGTTTTAAAAATTGTCTCCGCTATTTTACTCCCCCTCATTATTGCAATATTTCTCTCTTTTATATTGGCACCCTTGGTAAATCTGCTGGATAAACTGCATATACCGCGCATACTTGCTCTGGTAATGGTGCTGCTGGTGCTGTTCGGGGCGATGTTCCTGGTCTATTTGTTCCTGCAGGCAAGTGTAAACTCCTTTATTCAGGAGTATCCAAAGTATGCTGCCCGTTATATGGAGATCAGTTCACAGATTGAAGCCATGGTGATGGAGAGGTTCGATATCTCCTTTGATTTTTCTACCGACATTAACTGGCAGGGTAGGCTGCGCAGTTATCTGGTAAGTTTCTCCAGCTCTTTACTTAACTTTATCAGCTCTTTAGTTTTGATAATTATATTTTTGATTTTTCTGCTCTTAGAAAAACCCCTGCTTAAGTATAAACTGGCTCGGGCTTTCAATGAGGAGACGGGTAGACGAATAGGACGCATCCTCGAGCACATCAATGAGCAGGTCGGACGGTATATTAACCTGAAATTCTTTATTAGCCTTGCAACGGGACTTGTAGTGTGGCTTTTCCTGTCTATAATCGGTCTGGATTTTCCGATTGTGTGGGGGGTTTTAGCTTTCCTGCTTAATTTTATACCCTCTATCGGATCGTTTGTGTTAATAGTAATTACGATTACCATGGGAGTGGTACAATTTTACCCGGATATGGGTAAAATTGCAGCGGTTTCCATTGCGATGATAGCTACCCAAGTAACTATTGGAAACTTTATCGATCCCCGGCTGCAGGGACGCCGTCTTAACATCAGTCCTCTCTTGATTCTGTTTTCACTAATTTTCTGGGGATGGATTTGGGGGGTAATGGGTATGTTTCTATCGGTTCCCATTACTGTAGTGCTGCAAATTGCGTGTGAAAACATACCAGCTCTGCGTCCCTTGGCAATCCTAATGGAAAGCGGACATGTTCACGCAGTTAAACATAACTCTGAATTCGAAGAGAAGACGGAATAACACTTCAAAATTGAGACAATCGCTGCCGTATAACTGTTGTCTCTTTTTTCAAGCCGCGCTATAGTAATTCGAGAACTAAATATATGGAGTGCCAGAATGGATAAACCTCGAATACTGACCGGAGATCGGCCGACCGGTAAGCTGCACTTAGGCCACTATGTCGGATCAATTCTCAACCGAGTGAAGTATCAGGAACAGTACGACTGTTTTTTTATTATTGCCGATTTACACATGTTAACCACTAAACCGAGTAAAGAAGATATCGAGAGCATTACCGCTAATTCAAAAGAGATGGTACTCGATTATTTAGCTTGTGGTATTGACCCGCAGAAGTCTAAGATTTATCTGCAGTCGGCGGTACACGAAGTATATGAAATGAATCTTTTTTTCGAGATGCTGGTTTCGGTGCCCCGACTTCAACGGCTACCGAGTATCAAGGATATGGCCAAATCTGCGAACCTGAACGAGATACCCCTTGGCCTGCTGGGCTATCCGGTACTCCAGGCTGCGGACATTCTCATGCCCCGGGCCAATCTGGTACCAGTGGGCAAGGATAATGAGTCACACGTAGAGCTTACCCGTGAGATAGCCCGGCGCTTTAACAGCCTGTATGGGGAGGTTTTTCCGATACCGGATGTAAGAATCGGGGAGGTTCCGACTTTAGTGGGTACCGACGGAAGCGCAAAGATGTCCAAGTCTTTGAATAACGCTATCTATATTTCCGACGATGCCAAAACAGTTGAGAAAAAGGTGCGCAGTATGTACACCGACCCCAACCGTGTGCGAGCAGATGTTCCCGGTAAGGTAGAGGGAAACCCGGTATTTATGTATCACGATATTTTTAACCCGAATAAGCCTGAGGTCGAGGACCTTAAAACCCGCTACCGCAGCGGCAAGGTCGGAGATGTTGAGGTAAAGGATAAACTGATAGCAGCATTGAATGACTTTTTGGATCCCATACGTGAACAACGCCATAGCTTTCAGGCGAAGACAGGGCTGGTGGAAGAGGTTATTTTCGAAGGCACCCAAGCCGCCCGTGAAGAGGCAAAAGAGACCTTAAGGGAAATGAAGAAGGCTATGGGACTAACCGGAGTATGGAACCGCATCAGCCGGGGGGCAGAGAAGGCCCGCAAACGGCGGGAAAAGGCCTCCTCATAAAGTCTTTATAAACCCACCATGCAGCTTTCTAAAGAGGCGGTAGCCCGTTTTCAACAGCGTATATGGAACTACTACCACGAGTATGGGCGCCCTTTTCCCTGGCGCGATACGAATGACCCCTATAAAATCCTCGTTTCAGAACTCATGCTTCAGCAAACTCAGACAGAACGGGTACTTAAAAAATACCAGCCCTTTTTAGAGCGTTTTCCGGGGTACGCGGAGTTAGCCGAGGCTCCCTTGGCTGATGTGCTGAGTCTGTGGCAAGGGCTGGGTTATAACCGCCGGGCTCTAGGCCTCAAGCGGATAGCCGAACTGGTTTACCATAATTACGACGGCAAGATACCGGATGATCCTGATATCCTGCTGAGTTTTCCGATGATCGGTCCGGCTACCGCAGGCTCCTTGCAGGCCTTTGTTTTTAATAAACCGGTTGCCTTTATCGAGACTAACATCCGCCGAGTGATACTGTATTATTTTTTTGATTCCAAAGACGGGGTTCAGGACAGCGAGGTGCTGGATATAGTGACTCAAGTGCTCGATGCAGCTGACCCCCGACAGTGGTATTATGCATTGATGGACTATGGTGTATATCTTAAGTATGCGGTTATAAATCCCAACCGACGCAGCGCCCATTACCGTCGGCAAGCTCCCTTTGAAAATTCGAACCGCCAAATACGCGGGGCTCTGCTGCGATTAATTAACCGCAAAGGCCCGCTTCCGAAGGATGTTATTTACGGGGAGATGAGTTCTTTTGAGGAAGAGAGAGTGCTCAACTGTCTGTCTGACTTGGAGCGGGAAGGGTTTATTGCTGGGGAGAACGGGACCTACCGTATCGGTACTTAAAAGAGCGACGACATTAACTATAGTTAAGCCGTCTGTTAAGCCGTCGCTTTTTCTTATATTGAGTATTTTACTCCGATACAGCAGTCTCCAGAGCAACTTCCATCATCTGAGTGAAGGTTTTCTCCCTTTCCTCACTGGTGGTCTGCTCTCCGGTTACCAGGTGGTCGCTGACCGTCAGCATGGTAAGTGCCTGCACTCCAAACTTTGATGCCAGAGTATAGAGGGCGGCTCCTTCCATCTCCACAGCCAAAACGCCGAAAGCTGCCCACTGCTTGGACAGATCAGGATCATCATTGTAGAAGGTATCGGTCGAAAGTATGTTGCCTACATGAAATTGATAGCCCCTACCGCGAGCCGAGTTTACTGCAGTTTCAAGTAGAGTAAAATCCGCAGTAGGGGCATAGGTCATGTCGGGAAATCGGCGGTCGTTTATACCCGAGTCGTGGGAAGCGGCCATCCCAAACACGATATCACGGATCTTTACATGCTCCTGCAGGGATCCGCATGAGCCTATCCGCATCAGCCTTTTTACCCCAAAGTCGTTGATAAGCTCATGGGCGTAAATTCCAATCGAGGGAATTCCCATGCCTGATCCTTGTACAGAGACAGGGGTACCTTTATAGGTTCCTGTAAAACCATACATTCCTCTTACCTGGTTGTACTGCACGGGATTGGATAGATAGTTCTCTGCAATGAACTGCGCCCGCAGTGGATCGCCGGGCATTAAAACTACTTCTGCAATATCACCCGGATTTGCTCCAATATGTACACTCATTTTTTCCTCCTTACACGTGTGTTGTATATACTCATTTTATTTAATACTATCTGCCGATTTAATCATAGCTCGGTGCCACTGTAGCAGCCAATCATGGCGTTGATGGTCATTCCCGTAAGAATCTACCAACACTCTGAATACCGGCTCAGTGCCCGAGCCGCGCATCCAGATAAAGTCGGTATCCTCTCCGGCTGCATTTGAAAAAATAATTTTTAAGCCGCCCTTTTCACTTCCGCTCCGATAATCCGGGCCGAAGCCGGTGCGGGCTTGGGTACCTTCGTAGTTTACCTCACGCCAGCTGACAATACCATATTCAGTGTGTAGATAGTCTTTATACTGTTCCCACTCCTGCAGAAAAACATATTCCCAGTGACGTTTGAGGGTGGCATGGTCGCGGGTGGATATGCGCATTTTGGCCTCCGGCTCATAGGCACTGGTGGTTACAAAGGGCGGCAGAGAAGCTATCACGTGTCCAAGGTTAAAATCGGAACTATACACTGCAGAACTCTCTGAGCTAAGGCACCACTGGGCGTATGGATTGAAGCTGGATTTATGGCCACGGAAGGCTAACAGCCTGGAAATTGAATAAATTGTGCTAAGAGGATCCCGCACGGTTGAGGGGTGGGTTATGTTGCCGCCGTTGGAGCCTTCACCTAATATACGGACCTGGTAGCCCTGGCTGCGCAGCTGCTCGGCCAGGGTAACTACATTAGCCTCTCCAACCTCAGCCCGCCACACCTCTGCAGCAAAGGCCTGAGCAATACGCTCAATACGCATAGAAGTTGGACCATTAACCACCACCGCTTTAGCTTGTGGGGAAGGTGCTTCTGAAGGCCCTCCGGCACTTAGGCTTTCTTCTTGAAGCTGGATTTGAAGCTGGTTTTGATAGGCGAGTTCGGCCAGGACTACCAGCGCAAATAACTCCTGGGCGGCAATCCGTTGAGGCGGCTGCCCGGGTCCTCCGATATATACCAGATTTCCTCGATCGCCGTCGTTATCCGGTACATAGCCGAGGGTGAAGGCGGGATTTTTGGCGTGGGCCCGGGCAAGTAGTTCGCGGCAAGGATCAAGTCCGGCTCCTTCAGGAACTATCGAGTGAACTATCTGGCGAGGGGTGTCGTTGTGCATTTCAACGCTAAAACCGGACTCCTGCAAAAATTCTCGATCGATAGAGGTACTGCGGGCGCTTCCGTTTAGTTCGCCGATAATACCAATTGCTGTACGGTCTAAAGAAGCCGACAAGGCAGCAAAAAAAGCGGACTGTCGCTCCGGCTTATCGCTGCCCGAGACAACATGGCGGGTGAAGTGGGTGTAGGTTTGAAGGGCGTACTGTTTGTTCTGCGGAATAGCCTGAAGCACCGACTGATATTTTGCGGTCTCTGCCTGCCGGCAGAGACCGCTGAGTTTTTCGATGATACGGGGTTCCTTGAGGGCTGTTTCAAAATGGGTGATAAGCTCGGCTGAGCTGCTTCCTCCTAATACTGCCCCGTTTGCCCCGCCGAATTTTATTCCGTTATGACCAACAGGATTATGGCTGGCGGAAATATAGGCAAAGCCATGGGCCTCATCATCTAGTTTTGCCGCTGCCATTAGTTCCGGGGCGGCTGTGATAAAACTTGCTTTAACCTTTACATTAAGCGCAATAAAAACCCTCAGCATTATATCTGTCAATGCTGAGCCGGTGGGTCGGCTGTCGCAGCCTACCCACACCACCAGTTGTCGACCATGACTGCGAAGCAGGTACTCGACAAAACTCAACGCCGCCGCTGCTGCAATCAACCTATCCGCGCCATTTACCTCAGGGGTAAAGCTCTCCTCATCCCCGTCGGCAGCAAAAACCTTCCTCCAGCCGGA
>JAIPFV010000036.1 GCA_021736475.1 Spirochaetia bacterium
AATACGGCCAGAAATGCAAGCGCGCTTTTAGAGCGCTTGTGTGTGTATCGGCTCCATCATAATTGCGTAAAACCCTACCGAGAGAACCAACCCAAGGCCGAGAGGTGGCACTGGAATCTGGCCGGTGTGAACGGCAACCTGGTAGCGCCGATGCTAGAGAGCCGCTTTGTGTGGCGACCTTTCGTTACGTTTCTGGACCTCACACCCGGGGAGAGGGGCTTGTGGTTTCGCTTGTATCGTACCCCTCTCAAAAAAGGAGGGGAGTACCTTCCAAAATATGCATATAGTTGAAGGAGGCCTTTATGTTAATTATGTCCAACTCATTAGGCGTCGACAAAATCAATAAGCTTCGGGACAGTCTAAAAAGAATAGGAGCCGTTTAGGCCGATTGAGAGGCCCCGGAGCCGGGATGTAAAGCTCTTTTCAAACTTATCTAATCCAGCAGACATGCTGCCTATGGCCCCCTTATAATACTCACTGCTGCTGACGGTGGTTTCGGCGCGCAGGTCGGTGAAGATTGCCTCGATGCCTATGCTGATGGCGTCGATAGTGAAGCCGACAGTTCCGCCAACCTGATAGCCGAAGCCGAAGGAGATGTCGGTCTCAAGTTTCTCAAAGATGTAGTAGTTATCGGTGGCTTCTTGGGAGCCGTAATAGCGGCCGACAGCCCCGTCGAAGGTTTGCGGGGCGACAATCCAGGCACCTGCAACTCCTCCGAAGCCTTCAAAATAGACCGGTCCCAGGGGAACCTTGGCTTTGAGGCGCAGATAAGGAATGAAAGTATCGGCGGTGTACCAGATGGTGTTGTCCATCCGCTCCAGTGAATTGTCATCGCCTGTCTCCTGGTAGGGCATAAAGCCGGAGGCTTTGATGTAGGTGAATCCTACCGGCACCGAAAGAAAATCGCCAAAACCGAAGCTGGTTGAGAGTCCTGCCTCTTTCGAGACGCTGCCGCTGCCATTACCTGTAACCAGTGATTCCGGAAAGAAAAATGAAATCCCTCCACCTGCGGACTGGCCGAAACTTAAAGAAACCGCTATAAAAAATAATCCTATGCTCAATGCTGTTCTTCGCATTTTTTGAACTCCTCTTGTGTAAAAGCTTGCTATAAATCTTAAGGGGCAAAGGCAAAAAAAGAAAGAGCTTAAACCGGCATTTATTTGACGGCAAGCCTAAAGGCGCTGGGCTCAACCTGCCTTTGCTGCTAAAGCAGTGGCCAACTGCTCGCCAGCTTTGTAGGCGCGTGATAGAGCTTTAGTGTCTTTTTTTACAGAGCCTAGGGCAAAATGACGGGTGATCGCCAGCTCGTCTATCAGATCATAGCCCATCACCTTTAAGGCCTCGCTCATGGCCGGTATGGTGTAGCCCATTTCAGATGCCTCATTCTGTTCGCATACGCCCACGGTCAGCAAGGCGCGGTAAGTGGAGGCCAGGCGGCAGCTGTAGGGACCGGGGCGCGGGTTGGTAAACTCAAAGTAGGGGTACAGACGGTCGATAAAGGCTTTCATGTAGGCGGTGATATTGTAGTTGTAGGCCGGTGAGGCGGTGACCAGCCCCTGGCAGGCTTCAATTTTCGGATAGAGTAAATGCATCCCGTCGTAGAACCTGGTGCAGGTTTTATCCCGGCGGCACTGTTCGCAGCCGATGCAGGGGTGAATCGCGTAGTCGCGCAGATAGACAATTTCGGTTTCCACCGATTTTGACTCAATTCCTCTGGCGATCTCCGCCAGCAGGGTGTCGCTGTTTCCATTGGCTCGCGGGCTTGCGCTTATAAGTAATGTTTTCATGCTGTTTCCTCTCTATTTTCAAAATTTATATTTTAATCTCTTTTTTGGGACTTTTTTTCTTTTGTTTTTAAAGGGCCGGCGCTACTACCGGCGCTGTTTCGCTCCCAAAAGACCCCGTCCTCATAGCCTTGGATGCGCTGGTTTGTGCGGGCAAGCTCCAGGCGTTTTTCGCACAGGGCCGCGTATTCCGGTTCCTGTTCAATACCACAGTAGGCACGGCCGAGTTTTTGGGCTACTGCCGAGGTGGTTCCGGAGCCTAAAAATGGGTCAAAAACCATATCCCCCTCGCGGGAGCTGGCCAGAATTATTTTGGCTAACAGTTTTTCCGGTTTCTGAGTCGGATGATCCGTATTCTCCGGCATCGACCAGTAGGGGATGGTCAGGTCTGTCCAAAGGTTGGAGGGATGGGTAAGTCGGTAGGCGCCGGACTCGGTTGCCTGCCAATCCTTGGGTTTGCCCTTAGAGTCGCGGTAGGGGGCCATTACTCGGCGTTTTAGCTTGACCGCCTCTACATTGAAGTAATACTCATCCGATACAGTGGCAAACCAGATGTCCTCGGAACTGTTTTTCCAGTTTTGTTTTGCCCCGCGACCCTTCTCCCGCTCCCAGGTAATTCGGTTGCGGATGGTGAACCGGCGGTCGAGGACCTCCACTACTTCAGCGGTACTTCGCCAGTCGGTGCAGACGTACAGCGAGGCGCTCGGTTTCAACAGGGGTGCCAGCAGGTCAAACCACCCTTCCAGCAGTTCGCGGTAGTCGGCGGCGCTTTTACGGGTAAAGCGGCTGGAGTTGAACTGTTTGTACAAATTGTAGGGAGGGTCTACGAACAGCAGATCAACAAAGCCTTTGGGAAGGTGAGCAATGCTGTCGGAGAAATCGCCTAAGATGGTGGAATTGGTCAGTTCCCCGATATCGATAAGAGACGACCGGGCTGCCAAAGATTTTTGGGTAATACAGCGCTGCAGCAGCAGCTCTTGCTCTTGAGTGTCGAGGCTAAGAGTGCGGTTGCGGGGTGCTCGGGATCGTCCGGTTCCGGCCATGGATAGAGTATATCTGAAAGGAGGCGCTATTTGAAGCGGGAAATTAAATTTGTCGTCACTGCTGTGCGTCAATGCTGCGCGTCATTGATGTGCCATTGATGTGAATTCTAAGATTGAAAGTCTGTGACTTCCAATTTTAGTATCGCTGCATTGCAAAAGTTCACAAGGTATATTATTACTATTAGTGGAAGGATAGAGTACTGAAAAGAGGGGTTGTATGTATAAAAAGGGCCTGAGTATATTAGTGTTAGCTTTCGTGGTGGGCTTAGCTGTGATTTCTGCCCGGCCGATGGTGATCAAGCTTGGAAGCGCTGCTCCCGATAACAGTATCTGGGCGGATTCATTGAAGGAGTTGGCCAACGAATGGTACGAGATTTCCGATGGACAGATCGAGGTTAAGATATATTTTGCAGGTTTCAAGGATGAGGCCGACCTTATACGCAAGATGCGCTTCAATCAACTGCAGGCCGGTATTGTAACCGGTTTCGGACTGCAGGTGCTTTATCCAAATGTGCTGGCTTTAAGCATTCCTTTTCTTATTCAAAGTGAAGACGAGTTTGAGTATGTCCTCGATGAAATAGGTCCGGTGATGGCCGAGCAGATCGAGAAGAAGGGCTTTAAGCTGCTTACATGGGCTAAGGCCGGGTGGGTCTATTTTTATACCAAAAAGCCGATGACCTCCCCCTCGGATATGCGGCAGATGAAAATCGCCTCCACCGGCAGTGAAGGCGGAGATCTAATGAACGCCCTGAAGAATCTTGGTTTTCATCCGGTAAAGGTTTCCAACGAGGAGGTCTTGCCGGCCCTGGCCAGCGGAATGGTTGAGGCGGTGTACGCAACTCCCCTCGCGGTGGCGGCTATGCAGTGGTTTGGTGTGGCCAACAATATGGCTGATATGAAGGTGGCTCCCTTTTTGGGGGGGATCCTCATCTCCGACCGGGTCTGGCAGCGAATACCGGAGGATATCCGGCCCCAGCTGATGGAATCGGTGGAACGGGTGGGGAACCAGCTCGACCGGCAGATTGGTGAGCTCGAAGAGGATATTATTGAGCAGATGAAGTCCCATGGACTAAGGGTGAACGACATTCCCCCAGATGCGGTGGAAGAGTGGAAAGCGCTGTTTGAGAAGGGGCGTCAGCAATCGGGAAATACCCTTTACTCAGAAGAGTTTATGCAGCGATTGGAGGATCTACTCCAAGAGTATCGATCCGATAATTAATACGCCTCTTAGGTAGTAACCTGTTAGGTAGTAGCCTCTTAGATAGTAAAAAGGGAGCGGCCTTTGTTCAGATTAGCGCAACGATCAACACCGGAGTCGGCATCACGCATAACAGGCATAAAAGGGGTACTGCTGAACCTCGAGAATGGGATTAACTATGTATCCCTGTTTTTGCTGGCCCTGATTCCGGCGGTGGAGGTGGTGCTGCGTACTTTTTTTCGCACCGGTATTCCCGACTCTTCGGCCTATGTCTATCATCTTGTGTTCCTGCTCACCTTTTTGGGTGGGGCCCTGACTGCCAGAGAAAATAGGCACCTTTCAATTGTAGCCGGAAACGAGCATCTGCCGGAGCGCTGGAAGGCTCCGGTCCATGTTCTAAACTCCCATTTAGCAATTGCCATACTTACCGCTTTTGTATGGAGCTCTCTCTCCTTTGCCTTGATGGCCTTTGACGGCTCGGCCAGGATCGGCATTATCCCTATTCGCTGGTTTATTTTGTTTATGCCGCTCGGCTTTACCGGAATAGCCCTTAGAATCCTGCGCTTGAGTTCCAGTCGGACAGTCCCGCGAATAGCGGCGGGGCTGGGTTTTGTCTCGGGAACGCTTTTAGCTTTTTCGAGCATTTATAACTTACTGTTCTATTTTTATCCCGGCCTGCCCTTGTACTTTGATACCCTCTTAAACCAGTGGTACATGTTAATTGCTCCGGTTTCGCTGGTGCTCATTATTGTCCTAGTTGTTTCGGCAGGTCTGGGGAATCAGCTGTTTGTCGTATTGGGCGGAGTGGCCTACCTCTTGTTCGCGCGAACCGGCGGGGCTTTAGAATCGATTCCCAATGAAGCCTATACAATGCTCATCAGCGAAACGATTCCGGTAATCCCCCTGTTTACCCTGGCGGGCTTTATCCTCTCCGAGAGTAAAGCCGGCGAGCGCTTGGTCAGCCTGTTTCACGGTCTGTTTGCCTGGATCCCGGGCGGGCAAATTATTGCGGCGGTGCTGGTCTCGACCTTCTTTACCACCTTTACCGGTGCCTCGGGGGTGACAATTCTTGCTCTCGGGGGCATTTTGTATGTGGTTCTGCATAAGGAGGGGCCCTTTACTGAAAAGTTTACCACCGGTTTTCTGACGGCCTCCGGAAGCGTCGGGTTCCTGTTTCCTCCCAGTTTAACCATAATCCTGTACGCAGTAGTCGCGCGCATTAGTGTGGTGGATATGTTTATCGGGGCTTTTATTCCCGGAATAATTGTGATGGTTACCATGATGCTGATAGGTATTGTGGTTGCCTACCGGAATAAGGTCCCCACCAGCCCCTTCAACTGGCGGGAGGTGCGGCAGGGGCTACGGGAGAGTATCTGGGAGCTGCTGCTGCCGGTGTTTATTATTATCTTTTATTTCGCAGGTATTACCACCCTGCTGGAAACCGCCTCCCTGGCGGTGGTGTACATTGCAGTGATTGAGACGGTGGTGCACCATGACCTTCGCCTGCGGGACCTTCCCGGGGTCGCGGTGAAGGCGATTCCCATCATCGGGGGCGTGTTGATCATTTTAGCCATGTCGAGGGGGCTTTCCTATTACATAATAGATGCACAGGTGCCGAATGTGTTAACCGAGTGGATTCAGCAGAATATCCAGTCAAAAATAATATTCCTGGTGCTGCTGAACATTGTGCTGATTATCACCGGCTGCTTTATGGACATTTTCTCGGCCATAATGGTGGTCGCTCCGCTGGTCATACCCCTGGGAGAGGTTTTTGGGGTTCACCCGGTGCATCTGGGGATCATTTTTCTGGCCAACCTGGAGCTCGGCTTTATGACCCCGCCGGTAGGCTTGAATCTGTTTTTATCGTCCTACCGCTTTGAGAAGCCCTTGAATCAGATTTATACTAATGTGATTCCCTTCTTTGTGCTGCAGCTGATAGCCTTGCTGGTCATTACTTATGTACCCTGGTTCACAACTGTGCTGCTGCAGCTATTCGGATGAGTTGCCGATTCCCAGCTCGCCCTCCATCTGGCGGCGGAGAGAGTCGATAAACTCTTTGTAGTTTTGGTTCTCCTCCCGCAGACGCTTGATTTCGAAGACCATCCACGCTACATCTTCCTCCGCATTTTCCACCTCATACTTAAATTGAGAGCTGTGGTTATAGCGCAGCCAGCAGAGCTGATTGTTCTGCCGCTTTTTCCGTTCGAGAAGCTGCTCTATCTTTTTAAGCCGGTCTTCGGGTTGATTCTCTTTCATAGAACTCTCATCTTTGGCCTTTTGTCTTACTTCCCGTTTTTTATCTCTTCCAGTACCCGCAGGATTTCCGGAAGAACCTGTTTCTTCCGAGAGAGAATTTCCGGCAGATCAAACAATCCGGACTGCTCCTGTCGAAAAACCAGGCGCTCTTCGGCAGCAGGCAAGGAGGTGGTCAAAAGTTTACTGTGTTCATGCAGCACATTGGTGACAAGGAGCATAGTCCAGTCGAGACCCTGCCGTTTACGCACAGCCTCAAGGGCCTTTAAGTAATCCTCCACAACTTCCATCAGATTCTGAAAGGTGACAACCTCAACCTGTCCGATGCCAATGCTGCGACCGAATTCCGAATAGACCTTGAAGTCGGCGGTGATAATCTTCTCCGGCTCCTCGCGGGTGAGTACTGCGGTATAACTGAATATCTGTTCACCGAACTCCTCAATGGTGATGCCGGCGACGTTGGCCAGCTGGGCCGCAGCCCGTCGGTCCTCATCTGTGGCGGTGGGTGATTTTAGGATGACCGTATCCGAGAGCAGGCCGGCCAGCAGTACCTTGGCGGTAGTGCTGTTCACCGGTACTCCAGCCTGCAGGTAGTGCTGATACACGATGGTGCAGGTGCTGCCCACTGGTTTGGCGGCAATGTAGATTGGGGTACGGGTTTTTTCGGCGGCCAGCCGGTGGTGGTCGAGTATTTCGAGAATATGGGCATGTTCTATCCCGCGGATGCTCTGATCCGCTTCGTTATGATCGACCATTATCACCCGTCGTTTAGGTCGGTCTATAAAGCAGCGGCGGGTAACTACGCCTACGAACTCCCTCTTCTCATCATCAGAAAAAACCGGGAGGCCACGCAGTTCAGAGTTTACCAACATGTTCTTGGCATCATCAAAATGGTGAGATTCGGTGAGCTCCGGATATTTATCTCCCATTATATTTTTTATTGGAGAGCTGAGCCTCAGCAGCCGAACAGTTTCGGCCGTATCGGACTGAGAGACAAACACGGTTCCCTGATAGTCGCTAAAATCGATGTTGACCTCTTCGGGCTCTTTCACCCCGGTCAGAACTATCGCCGGGAACTGCTGCTCGATTGCATATTTGAGAATGGCCTCGCGCTGCCCCACCACCAGAATAGGTTTATCCGGGAGGAGGTCCTGAATGCGCTGCACGCTGGTTTCGTAGGGCATAGCGCCGATCATCACCGGAGCGGTAAACTCCTGGACTGTGCCCTTTTTATAGCAAAAACCGGTCAGCACGTCCTTGAAGTTCTCTGTACGAAAAGCGTAGATCGGTCGACCCCCAAGGTGCTCGGAAATGAGAAAGTCGGAAATCTCATTTACACTTACCAAACCGGAGAACTTATCGTCCGGGTCGAAGACCGGAATAATGCTGATGTTATAATCGTGGATGGTCTTAATTGCATTGAGCGTCGGCTCTTCGGTGGAAAGATGATGCAGATTACGGGCTACAATATCCTTTACCCGGGGATGCACATCCTTTTCCAGCCGCGGCGGGGTAATACCAATCGACTTAAGCGTCTCCTTGGTCTGGGTATTCATATGGCCGCAGCGAATAGCGTGGTACGCCGTGTCGGGATCGAGTTTAGATTTGAGCTGGGCATAAGCCCAGGAGGCACAGACCGAATCCATGTCGGGATTTCGGTGACCGGTGATGAATATATCCTTCACAGAGTGCTCCTTATCTCATTATATTTAGACCCGCTGCAGAAATGATAGGTAATAAACCAGTTGATCACGCTCGATATATTCGTTATTTATATGAGCTTGCTGAATGTCCCCCGGCCCCCATACTGCCGAGGAAATTCCGGCCGCCTGATAATGGCCGGCTTCTGTTCCAAAGGTTACACACTCCTCGGGTGTTTTGCAACCCAGCTCGCTAATTTGCCTTAGAGCAGCTGAGTCGGATTCCGGTTTTAGGGGCGGATATTCGGCTGTAACCGTAGTACGGATATCCACTGTCGGAAAGTCTGACCTGTATTGGGTTAGCAGGTGGTTCTGCACATAGCTATCAAGCTTCTCTATGATTGCATTTTGGTTTTCTTCTGGAATCGAGCGCAGTTCCCATACAATGTTACAGTTTTGGGGGATTATATTGCGAGCGCTGCCTCCCTCAATAGTCCCGACCGATATTGTTGAATGTGAGGGATTAAAGCGTTGGTCCTGCAATGTTCCTGTGGCCAGACTCCCTTGAAGGCTGCGAAGATAATTGACAATATCAGTGGCTATATAAATTGCATTTACTCCATGGTTCGGATTGCTGGAGTGAGCCGGGACACCGGTTACCTCTGTTCGGCAGGCAAGCCCTCCCTTGTGTCCGAGTATCGGTACGGCATTGGTCGGCTCTCCAATTATTGCGGTTGCCGGTGCCGGCAGGCTTTTGCCGAGGGTCCGGGTAAGATAGGGAGCACCCCGGCACCCGGATTCTTCGTCGTAGGTAAAAGCGAGGTGGATCGGACTGCTTCTGTTTTGGTTTATCCATTCGGGAACCATGGCCAAAAGAAGCGCCGCAAAACCTTTCATATCGCTTGTACCACGCCCGTAATAACGACTTCCATCTGAGGACTTGCTCAATTCGAAGGGAGGGCGCGTCCAGTTCTCACTGCGGACGGGAACTACGTCCAGATGGCCGGAGAAACAGACCCCGCCGTCTGTGTACGGGCCGATAGTGGTAAAGATGTTCGCAGGATACATAGAACTACCACCTTCGGAAGAGTGTAAGGGGGGGAAGGGAATTGTATGGACTTGCAGATTATACTCCGAAAGATATTTGCGTACCCAGTTGATAATCTGTTCGCCTGTGTGACCGGTAACAGATTGGAAGGAGACTAATTGTGAAAGTATCTCCTCGGTTCGAGAAAGTAGATGTGTTTTAGAATCCATATCTCCTCCAAAATTTAATTTTATTACGCCTTTCTGAATATATCAAACAAGAAGAAAGGCTTGTACCATTATGTGGTTCGTTGTATCATAATAAGGGTGAAAAATAAGTATTTTCTATTTGACTTTTTGGGTGTTCTTGTGGTAAAGTATTAAAAATGAAATATTGTTTCGCTATACGGAACAGTTTGGCTTTAAGCCAGCTGTATAAAGCTGCGGAGAGCAGCTGCTGCAGTTTACTATTTTTGGGAGTGAATTGATGGTACATGAGAAGCTCAAATATCTTTTTCGTCCCGCTTCTATAGCGGTTGTCGGAGCCTCGGAGAAGCCTGGTCCCGGGCTGCAAGTAATTGAAAACCTGCGATTCCTAGGGTATGAGGGTGATATTTATCCTGTCAATCCGAAATATGAGGAGGTGTTGGACCTTCCCTGCTTTTCATCGCTATCGGCGTTGAAAGCGGCCGGACATTCGGTTGATATGGTAGCGATTTTACTGGGAAAGCAAAATGTAATACCGGTGATGGAAGAGGCGGCCTCGATCGGAGCGAAAGCCGGGTGGGCTTTTGCAGCTGGATTCGGAGAAGCAGGAGAGGAAGGGAAGGTGCTCGAGCAGAAACTCCAGGAGCTCTGTCGCAAAAACGATATGCTCTTTTTAGGTCCGAACTGCGTAGGATATTTGAACCCAAACGATAAAAGCGGCACCTACAGTGCCCCAGCCCCGAAAGAGATACGGGCAGGGAACATCGGAATGGTAGCCCAGAGCGGTTATCTCGGTTTGGCGGTTGCCAATAGTAATCGAGGGATAGGCTTTAGTCTTCTCTGCACAACCGGAAATGAAGTTGTGGTCGATGCGCTCGACTGTATATCTTATATGCTTGAAGATGATGGAACTGACGTGGTTTTAGCTTTTATCGAGCAATTTCGCCGGCCGCAAGAACTCGTAAAGGTTGCCAAACGGGCCCGTGAATTGGGTAAGCCGATAATTCTTATTAAGGTTGGCAAGTCGGCGATGGCACAGCGGGCTACAGTAGCTCATACAGGAGCTCTTGCAGGGTCGGATGATGTCCAGCATGCTCTGTTTGAAAAACTGGGTGTTATCCGTGTGAATGATTTTGATGAGATGTTTGAGACTGCCGAATTACTGGCACGAATGAAAAAGCGATTGCCAAAGGGCAACCGGGTTTTCGGTATCACCCTGTCGGGTGGTGTGATCAGTTTGATGGGTGATTTAAGTGACCCCCTGAATATCAGTTTTCCAAAATGGTCTAAAGATGGAGAACAGAGGTTGCGGGAGCTGCTCCCCGATTTTAGCGGTGTGGCAAATCCGTTAGATGCATGGGGGAGTGGAAAAATTGAACAAACCTACGAGCACTATGTGAAAATTGCCGCGGAAGAACCGGAGGCTGATCTCCTTCTCGTGGTGCAAGATGTTCCCGGAGGAATGGCTCCCCGTCAGGTAGAACAGTACAAAGTGGTAGCCAATGCGACGGTACGCATCGCACAGCAGACTGACAAGCCGGTAGTGATGTTGAGCAACCAGTCCAGCGGATTCAATGCGGATATTAAGGAAATTATGGATAAGGGAGATGTCCCTTTGCTGCAGGGCACCCGCGAAGGTCTAACGGCAGTTCATAACTTGATCTGGTATGCAGATTTTTTACGTCGACCGGCCCCAGACTTTTCGGTGCAACCTAACCAAAAAGCCCATGCCATGCTGCCCCAGGGCAAGGTGGTACTGAACGAGTTTGACAGTAAACGACTGGTTGCTGAGTACGGCGTTCCGGTGACCAAGGAGCATCTTTGCAGTTCCAAAGAAGAGGCGTTGAGCAAGGCTGAAGAGTTTGGGTATCCGATTGTAGTAAAATTAATTTCAAATGACATTCAGCACAAGACCGAGGCTGGAGTTGTTCGACTCAATCTGAAGGATAAAGATGCAGTCGGAGCGGCTTATGATGAGGTAGTGCGAAATGCACAGGAGTACAACCCCGATGCGGAAGTGCAGGGAGTACTCTGTTACAAAATGATTGAAGAACCTGTAGCCGAGGCGATCGTGGGAGTTATCTCTGATCCATATTTCGGTCCGGCGGTTGTGTTTGGTTTGGGCGGAGTGATGGTTGAAGTAATTAAAGATCGTGCGTTGCTGATTCCCCCGATAAGTCGGGAAGAGGCACGGGAAGCAATTGATTCAACCAAGGGAAGTAAGCTTCTGTACGGCTTCAGAGGAAAACCACAAGCAGATATTGAAGCTTTGGTGGATGTTGTGGTGCGTGCAGGTGAAATGACGGCGGATTTAGCCCAGCGTATAGATGCGCTCGATATAAATCCTTTATTAATTCTACCGGAAGGAAAAGGCGTCGTCGCGGTTGATGCGTTGGTTGCCTTAAGAGAATAATGAAAATTAATGCTGATAGGAGGAATGTAGCGTGAAAGCTATTTTATCAGGAAATGAGGCATTTGCTCGGGGTGCCTATGAAGCGGGCATTCAGGTGGTCACCGGTTATCCGGGAACACCAAGTTCTGAGATAATCACCACGATCGGAAGCCAATACAATGATGATATGTATTCAGAGTGGTCCACCAACGAGAAGGTGGCCATGGATGCCGCTGCGGGTGCAGCCTATTCTGGACGTCGAACTATGGTTACCACCAAACAGGTTGGTATGAATGTGCTGTCCGATTCGCTGCTGTATTCGGTATATACCGGTGCAGAGGCGGGATTGGTAGTGGTTACCGCCGACGATCCCGGTCTGTTCAGCTCACAGAACGAGCAGGATAACCGATGGTATGCACGGCTGGCGAAAATACCCCTGTTAGAGCCGCAGGACAGCCAAGAGGCGAAGGACTTTGTGGTCAAGGGTATAGAGATATCCGAGAAGTTCGATACGCCGGTGCTTATACGCAGCGTTATGCGTATTTCCCACTCCAAGACTATCGTCGAATTGGGCGAGCGGCCGGAGGTTCCGAAGGAAGTTGGAAAATTTCCACGGGATATATCCAAGTACAACTGTACTGCAATGTACGCCAAGGAGATGCACGCCAAGGTCGAACAACGAATGTTGGACATCGAAGAGTGGTTGGAGAGCTCTGACCTCAATAAAATCGAGTGGAAGGATACAAAGATCGGAATTATCACCAGCGGCGTGGTGCATACCTACGTGCGCGATGTGTTTCCAAATGCTTCGGTACTCAAACTCGGCATGATAAATCCGATTCCCAAGAAGCTGATCAAAGACTTCGCCTCGAAGGTGGATACCCTGATTGTGGTCGAAGAACTGGATCCTATATTGGAAGAGCAGATTAAGGCACTGGGAATAGAGGTACACGGAAAGGACATCTTCTCTCCCTGCTATGAACTGCTGCCCGACAGACTGAAAGAGTTTGCCGTGAGTGCCAATTTGATCGAAGCTGAAACGGTTGTGGAAAAAGAGGAAGTTGCAAAGTTCAAGGATATTCCCTCTCGCTCTGCAGTCTTTTGCCCCGGCTGTCCCCACCGCTCGAGTTTTTATGTGATGAACCAGCTGAAGGTTCCGGTGGCCGGAGATATCGGCTGTTACAACCTGGGAAGTATGCCCCCCTTTAACGCCCAGCACACGATGGGTGCCATGGGCGCCAGTATAGGGGTGCTGCACGGTATGTCGATTGCCAAGATACCCGAGAACCGGGTGTGTACCATCGGTGACTCGACCTTCTTTCATTCGGGTATGCCGCCGCTGGCAAATATGGTGCACAACGGAAGCCGGGGAGTGGTGGTGATAATGGACAACAGTACCACCGCCATGACCGGTCATCAGGACCACCCTGGAATGGACTGGATGGTAACCAAAGAGCGTGCAGCAAAGAAGATAGAGATTGAGCCGTTAGTACGGGCAATGGGCGTAGAGAAAGTGAAGAGTGTAAATGCCTTTAATGTCAAAGAGGTAAAGCGCGGCTTCGAAGAGTGTCTAGAGTTTGACGGCCCCTCGGTACTTATAACCAAGGGCGAGTGTATTTTTGTCTCTCGTAAACCGAAACCGGCCTTTACTGTGAACACGGAAAAGTGTATTGCCTGTCATACCTGCTTTCGGGTAGGCTGTCCGGCGGTAGTTCTGTCGGAAGAGAAGTTTGAGAAGAACGGAAAGTTCAAATCAAGAATAGATCCGACCTTGTGCAACGGATGCAGTGTCTGTTCCCAGGTATGTCCCACCGGGGCAATCGAAGCGCCTGAGGCAGGAAAGAGGAGTTTAGCAGAATGAAAGATATAAATTTTCTGGTAGTAGGGGTAGGTGGTCAAGGAACCGTACTGGCCGGGGATATAATGGCCGAAGTCGGCATGCTGGCAGGTTACGATTCGAAGAAGTCCGACGTATTGGGCCTGGCGATCCGCGGTGGAAGCGTGGTGAGCCATATCCGCTGGGGAGAGAAGGTGGATGCGCCGATGTCCATGCGTGGCACGGTCGACTATCTGCTGGCCTTTGAACCCTTGGAGGCGTTGCGGCAACTTGCGTTCTTGAGCCCCGAAAGCACAGTGGTATATAACGAATACAAGATTCCGCCGGTCTCTGTTTCAAGCGGATTGACCAGTTATCCCGAGGAAAACGAACTGAAGTCCGCTCTGGAAGCTACAGCGCAGCGGGTATACAGTTTTAACGCAACCGACACGGCGGTGGAAATTGGAAATGTGAAGGCCGTAAATATTATACTAATAGGTGCTTTTTCCGCTTTTATGGATGTAAAGGTAGATGTATGGGAGACGGCGATTAAGAAGTTTGTCCCTGCGAAGTATGAAGAGCTAAACCTTAAGGCATTTCATATCGGTCGGGAATTGATGGAAAAGGAAGAGTCGGTTAAGGCTTAATAACCTTGCCGACGGTAATCTTTATCCCGCGGGCTAAAAGAATATGAGTCCGCGGGGTACTAACAATAAAGGGTATCTTTGGGTAACAAGGGTGACCTGAATATAGGAAGCTTTCAGAGAAACTGGAGAAGAATTACGTGTGTTCTAAATGCAATCGTTCCTATGTTAGATATTGTAAATTTCGCATTGTGATTTATAATAGATGAAAATATAGGGGGACGAATAAGATGAAAGATGAATCAATTAGTCAAGAAAAGCGGGATACTTCTGTTCGCGCTTTAGACAAAGCTATTCTGATTTTAGAAACACTTTCCGGTATTGATGGTTATATAGGGTTGGCTGCTTTAGCAAATATGGTGAAAATGCCAAAGAGTACATTGTTGCGGCTTCTCAGTACATTAAAAAACCATAATCTCGTGCAGCAAGATGAAAGCACAAAACGCTTTAGTTTAGGTCTTGGTCTTGTGGCGCTCGGAAGAGCAGCAGAGAAAAACTTTAATCTGACTGAAGCGGTACATCCCTTTCTGATTGAGTTGGCTGAAAGAACAGGCGAGACTGCCTCGTTGATGATGCTTGAGGGTGATCATGTGGTCTACCTTGATCAGGTTGCGAGCAAGAGCATGATTCGAGGCCAGCCCCGAATTGGTCTTAGCCTGCAGCTGCATTGCAGCTCCGGTGGTAAAGTGATTTTAAGTTCGATGAGCGACCAGAAGGTAGACGCCTTGCTTAAGGGACGCACACTAAAACAGCAGACAGATAAAACAATTACCGATATGGATAAGCTGAAGAAAGAGATTCAAAAAATTCGTGAACAAGGTTATGCCGTGGACGATGAGGAAGTTGAAGCTGGTGGTCGTTGTGTTGCTGCCCCTCTGCGGGACAAAGACGGTAAGGTTATTGCCGCTGTATCAGTTATGGGTCCGACGACCCGGATTCGACAAAAAGATTTCGCTGAAATTGCAAAAATCGTTAAGGAAGAGGTGCAGAAGGCATCAGCTTCTTTAGGATATCATTCTGAGTAAGGAGAAAATTATGAGTTTTAAGGGCAGGGATATACTTAGTTCCGCCGAATTAAGCAAACAAGACTTTCTTGATATCATGAAAGTCACTGAAAAAATGGAAACTCTTGTGAAAGAGGAGAAGGTAAGTAATTTACTATCGGATAAATTAGTTGGTGTGCTGTTCTTGGAGCCGTCGACCCGTACCCGTTTATCCTTTGAAGCTGCAGTGCAGCGTTTAGGTGCTAAGGCAATAACGGTTGCAAGTGCCGCCAGCTCCTCAGCTGCCAAGGGAGAATCCCTGGCTGATACCGCTAAAACTGTCGACGGGTATGTGGATTTGATTGTCGTGCGCCAGCCGGAGAAGGGCGGGGCGAAAGTTATGGCGGACGCCGCCGAGGCTCCTGTAATTAATGGTGGTGACGGTGCAGGACAGCATCCTACCCAAGCTCTTCTGGACCTTTATACAATCCTCAAGGAAAAGGGAACTCTGGAGAACTTGAAAATTGCAATGGTTGGTGACCTGAAAAACGGACGCACCGTTCACTCCCTCTCATATACCATGGCGCCCTTTTCTCCGAAGGAGTACATCTACTGCGCACCGGATGAGCTTCAGATGCCGGCAGATATTGTTGGAGATATGGAGAAGCAGTCAGTACCGATTACTAAAACCAATGATATCAATGTTGCTCTTCAAGCCGATATCGTGTACATGACCAGAATCCAGCGCGAGCGATTCGAAAATCCTGCCGACTATGAGCGGTTGAAGGGAAGCTTTGTGCTTGACCGCACGCTTGTTGAGAGCGGAAACAAGGACATGACCATTATGCACCCCCTTCCGCGGGTAGATGAGATTTCCACCGATGTAGATGATCTTCCGAATGCAGCCTATTTTCGCCAGGCCCAAAACGGCATGTATTTGCGTATGGCCCTGTTGGCGATGCTAACCGGCAGAGCCGAAGCCTGACATTCCATATTCAAAGAAAGAACGGCCGTTGAAGCAAATGCCTCAACGGCCGTTTATATATTTAAGAGAGGTTATAGGTTAAGGAATTATGTGAGTACCGTTCTTGCCTTCAAGGGCATCTAACGCCTTATGCAGGGAGGTGATAATAGCTTCTTTCTTGCTCCACTTTACGAATCGTACAGCTGCCTCGATTTTGGGACCCATAGAACCCTTCAGGAACTCACCATCTTCTAGGTATTTTTCCGCTTCGGCTATCGAGATTTCCTTTAAGGCTTTCTGCTCAGGAGTGTTGTAGCGAATATATGCATTTTCAACATCCGTCAAGATGATGAACTTGTCGGCTTTAACTGCCTGGGCGAGTTTAAAACCGGCACGATCTTTGTCTATTACCGCATCTACCCCTTCAAGCCCGTCATCAGGCATTTGTCTTACCGGAATGCCACCGCCTCCGGAGGCGATTACAATGGCACCGCTTGAGAGGAGGGCATTGATAGAGTCTTTTTCAATTATATCAATCGGTTCCGGTGAGGGTACAACCCGGCGCCATGGTTTGTCGGTGTTGGGTTTTACTTCTTTTACAATATATTTTTTCTCGGTTTCCAGTTGTTTGGCTTCGTCCTTAGTATAGAACGGACCGACCGGTTTGGACGGGTCCTTGAAGTCAGGGTCGTCATCGCTGACCTGTACCTGTGTAACCACTGTACATACCGGAGACATTACACCGGCTTTTTTTAGGTGGTACGAGAGACGGTTCTGCATTGCCCAGCCGATTTGCCCCTGGGTCATTGCGCCGCAGGCTGCAAGGGTTTGGGCGGGAACGAACTGTTCAGCCTCTTCCTGCTGAATGAGAAGTGCTCCTGCTTGCGGTCCGTTACCATGGGTAACAACTACCCTGTAGCCATTTGCTATTATTTTGGCAATTTGTTGGGCTGTAACATCTACATTGCGGAGTTGCTCTTCGGTGGTTCCCCACTGATCTGCCTGTTTGATTGCATTTCCGCCTAATGCAATCACTATTAAGTCCTTGGACATACATATCCTCCATTTACATTCTTGGCTCCATTAAACTACGAAAATGAATGAATAATCAAGTAAAAATTGTAGAAATATGGAATAAAGTTCCAAAATACGGAATTCATAGCGAATTCATTGACCGCAACAAAGTTCCATAATATAGTATTATTATAGCCATTTGTGGAAAGGCAAGTAGAGGAGTAAGTCTATGGGAGAGACACTAAACAAAAAAATTGTATATGGCAGTCAGGTAGTGGTAAACCCGGATTTAGTGATTCACGGGGGTGCTTTGTATGTGGAGAATGGCCGAATTGTTGACTTTGGGAGTTACTCTGAAATAAAACAGCGTTATAGGTGTGATAATGAGATCGGCTCAAACGAGCACATAGTATTGCCCGGTTTCATAAATGCCCACAATCATGGAAAGGGACTAACCGATTTTCAGCGCGGTCAGTTGGATGACACCCTAGAGACATGGAAGTTCCGCAGTTATCCCACGGTAGATCCCGTTTTAGACACAAAGTGGGCGGCTATCAAGCAGCTTGAAGCCGGCATTACGACCACTATGCATAATCACGATCTGAATAATCCAAATAACTACGAAAAAGAATTTTTTGATATAGTTGAGGCGTATAAAGAAAGCAAAATGAAGGTTGCCTTTGCCCCCACCATCGCCAACCGCAATCAGTTTGTGTACGGTGATAATGAGGCTTTTGTTGACAGTCTGCCTGAAGACTTGCAGGTGATATGCCGAGCGAGAATAGATCATAGTAAGATCTTCGGCCCGAAGGAGTACCTGCATTCAGTAGCTGCCCTCCACTCTGCATACCAGCATGACCCGCAGGTAAAAATTATGCACGGTCCAATTTCTCCCCAATGGGTTGATGAAGAGACACTAAGAGCTATTAGAAAGGATGCGTCCGAAAAGGGGCTGCGGATACATATACATGTACAGCAGACAAAACTGCAGAATTTGTACGGGTATAAAAAGTATGGAAGGTCGCTAATTGCTTATCTTGATTCAATTGGTTTTTTAGATAAAAGTGTAACCCTAGGGCATGCAGTGTGGATATCCGAAGAGGATATTAGGCTATTAGCTGCCCGCAGGGTAAGTACAACTCACCACGGCAGCTGCAATTTCAGAGTTCGCAATGGAATCTCTCCGGTATATCCCCTTCTGAAGGCTGGGGTTCATGTAGCTGTCGGCTTGGATGATAAGGAGTTTGGAGATAATAAGGATTATCTAGAGGAGCTGAGGCTAATATCAAAGCTTCATCGCCTGCCGGATCATCGGCTCGATTCACCCCACCTGTTGCCAAAGGATGTGTTCCGAATGGCAAGCCAGTACGGAGCGGAAGTACTGGGCTGGCAGCCGCAGATTGGTACCTTGGAAGAGGGAAGTCAGGCGGATATAGTTTTATTGGATCAGCGGAGGATCAGTGAGCCCTTTGTGAGCCCAACCCAGTCGGTTATTGACCTGCTGTTGTACCGTGCCGGCTCACAGGATGTGGATATGGTGTTAGTCGATGGTGAACTTGTGGTTCGTGGGGGTAAGGTGATCCACATGGACCGTGAGGCGGTGGTGCAGGCCCTGGCTGACTCTCTTCTTGCAGATTATGAAGCGGATTTAGAGATACGAAACAAGGAGTTTCGGGTGCTCCGCTCGCATATCGCCGACTGGTTTTCCGGGTGGTATGATCAAATGGATGAATTTGAAGGTTCGCCCTTCTATCATCTAAATAATAAGTGAGGTTCTTTCAAAAAGTCTTTTTTTGAAAGTGCCTGAAGTAAGTACAGTAAAATTAATTTTTGGAGGAAGAAAAGATGAGTAGTAAGTATGATGTGGTTATAAAAAACGGTTTTGTAGTGTATCCGGACAAAACCGTTTTAGCCGATGTCGGCATCAATGGTGATTCCATTGCAAAGTTGGGACCCGCCGATTCTCTTAGTGGGACGAAAGTGATTAACGCAGAGGGTTGCTATGTATTACCCGGTTTAATAGATCCTCATACCCATCCGGTATATCTAGATAATCTCCAGGATTTGTCGAAAACAGCAGCCTGGGGCGGTGTAACTACCGTAATTCATTATGCATATGCAAAACCCGGCCAGAGTCTGCTGCAGATAATAAAACAGTGGAAAGAAGAAGCCGGTAAAACTTCTTACATCGATTTTGCTCTGCACGGCGGTCTGTTTGAGACGATCAAGCAGGCGGACGAGCTTCCGGATGCGTTCAAAGAAGGGGTAACCTCTTTTAAGATGTTTTTGTCCTACGCCAAGCTAGGCTGGATGACCGACGACTATGCACTGACGAAGGCAATGGATATCATCGGACGCGAAGGCGGCATGGCGGCGCTGCATGCTGAGAACGGTTTGGCTATCGATTATATTCAGGACAAACTTTTGGCTGAGAAGGCAGATATTACCGAGCGCTTTCTTGAGACCAGTCCTGCCTTGGCGGAGGCGGAAGCGATTTTCCGCTCAGTTTACCTGGGACGGCTTATGAAGTGTCCTGTGTACATCCCTCATATCTCATCCCGGGAGGCAATGGAGGTTATTGAGTACCTTAAAAGCCGTAAGTTTCCGGTTATCGCTGAAACCTGTCCCCAGTATCTGTCTCGCACGTGGGATATTCTGAAGGAATTTGGACCCCTTGGAAAGGTCGGTCCGGCGATTAAAACCCAGGATGATCAGGATGCACTCTGGGATTCTGTGGAAAACAAGCTTATCGACACCATCGGCAGTGATCATGCACCCAAACCGAAGAAAATAGACGATAATTTCTTTGACGCTCCGTATGGAACCCCGGAGATTGAAACTATGCTGGCAAATGTGTGGCATTCCGGGGTAAACAGCGGAAAAATCACCCCCAATGATATAGCTCGAATTACTTCAGAGAATTCCGCTCGAATAATGGGTCTGTTTCCAAAGAAAGGACGCTTAGATGAAGGCTCCGACGCGGATATCGTGGTATTTGATCCGGCTAAACAGTGGACGATCTCCCACACCAACCAGCATACTAATGCCTCCTATTCAATTTTTGAAGGACGCGAGATACTTGGGAAAGTTGATACGGTATTGTCCCGTGGTAAAGTGATCATTGAAAACGATACTTTTAGCGGGCAGGCTGGAGACGGTAAATTTCATGCTACTAAAAGCGGTGAGTGGTTCAAGAACAACTACAAATTTTAGAGGGTTGATTTTGTAACCTGTTTTTGAAAATCTTTCAGATGGTCTTGACAACTCTTGCAGCGCTGTGACTTAAGTAATCGGCATACACCCGTCTATGAGGTGTATGCCGATGTTTTTTGCTGGCCTGAATCACCCGCCTGCTCTCGAAAAAAATACTAAAATTACTTAAGTTACTACCGATATGCCCTTGTTGGTTTGAGTAAAAATGTGTATACTGCTCAAGATATGTACAAGAGAAAGATGAAGTACAACTGCTTTTTAGTAGACAACACCCCACATGTGGGTGACGGGAACGTATTTCCCGTTGAAATTTATTTTGATTAATTAGTCGGCATTTTTGCCGGCTTTTTTTTTGATCTAAAACTTAAACAGGTAGAGGAGGAACAGACAGTATGGAATATGGTGAAAGATTGGCCGAATTGAGTTTGAAGATGGGTGCGATTAAGATGAGTCCTAGTCAGCCGTTTCTATGGACTTCCGGATACCGTATGCCGATTTATAATGATAATCGGATGCTGCTTGCTTCTCCCGAAGCGCGGCATACGGTAGCAGAAGGGTTTGTTGAACTTATCCAACGTTATCAGATTGAAGCAGAAGTAATTGCAGGTACTGCAACCGCCGGTATCCCCCATTCCACTTCCCTTGCTGATAAAATAGACGCCCCTCTCACCTATGTTCGGGCCAAAGCGAAAGAGCATGGTTTGGGCAATCAAATAGAGGGTCTTGGGGCTGAGCAGAACTATGGACGGCGAAAGGTTGTGTTGATAGAAGATCTGATTTCTTCCGGCGGGAGCTCAATCAAAGCTGTGGAGGCCATTCGCCAGGCAGAAGGCAACCTCTCGTGGTGTTTGGCGATTTTCAGCTACGGATTGGAGAAATCCCGGAAACGTTTTGCCGAGCTTGACCCGCTTTGTAATACCGCGACAATACTAGATTATGATACCTTGATAAAGGTTGCCCGATCTTCCGGAGCAATAACGCCGAGAGAGGAGCAGGAGCTTCTGGAGTGGCGAGACGATCCCTTCGGTTGGGGAGAAAAACGAGGTTTCCCTCCAAAAAATGAGGTTCATGCAGCATGAGTGGAGTGTCGGATTATATCAGGTTGCTGGAGTCCGCGGCCGGGCAGAGTTGCAGTATTGCATGTATGGGAATCGACCCGGTGGCGGAGGGGCTCCCGTCTCCCAGTCATTCCTTCAGCAGCCGGGTGTTAGAATTTTTTGAACCTGTGTTTGAGCAGATGTTGAAAGAAAAGGTACTTCCCGGAGCCTTTAAACCGAATATCGGCTATTTTCATGTATTTGATGCCCCTTTTGAAGAGCGCTTCGAAGGCAGTCTGGCTCTATCTAAAGTGATTCAACTGATTCGCCAGCACTTTCCAAATATTCCGCTTATACTCGATATGAAACGGGGGGACATAGCCCGCTCTTCACAGAACTATGCTCAAGAAGCTTTCAGCGTCTGGAAGGGAGATGCGGTCACGATTTTCCCCTATATGGGCAGCGATTCTGTCGGCCCCTTTATCGAAGCTGCCGCAGAAAATGGAGGGGGAGTGTATGTTTTGAACCGAACTAGTAACCCTGGAGGAAGAGAGCTGCAGAACATTATATGCAATGACAGTCGTCCGCTGTATTCGCATGTAGCTGATAAGGTAATCGAATGGAACCGGGCAAAAGCGAATGTGGGGGCAGTTGTCGGAGCCACCAGTCCGGAAGAACTGAAGGAGTTGGCAGCGCTGTATGGCAGCCACTCGGTACCCCTGCTTATTCCTGGAGTCGGAGGACAAGGCGGCAGTGCTCAACAAACAGTAAAACTTTTAAAAGAGAGCGGGTATCCGCTTGCATTAGCACGAGTCAATTCTTCCAGCAGTCTTACCCATCCATGGGTAAAGAAAAAGTCTCCCCTGCCGAAGGATTGGCCTGTTCAAGTAGTGGAAAATTTGCGTATTCTGAATCAGGAATTGGCGTATGAGCAGTAGAGATAAAAACCAGGAGTTAATTAACCGGCTGATGCGGCCGGAACTAAAGTTGGCAACTGTTTCCGGTGTTGTGACTACCCGTCCTGATACCATTAAAGAATTTGACCTTAGGGTGCCGGCGGTGGAAGTGATAACTACCAAAAGCTACCAGCTAGAACCAAATCCGGGAAATCCAGAACCGGTTATTGTAGAAGAGGCTGTGGGTAATTTTGGTAATTCCGTTGGTTTACGTAATCCGGGAATGGAAACCGGACTTGCGGAATTACGAAAACTGAGAGCGGCGCATTCTATGCGGGCGTTGATGAATGTGTCGATCTCCGGAAGTACACCAGAGGAGTTTGCCCAGTTAGCAGTCGGTTTTGAAGAGGTTGCCGATATACTTGAATTAAACCTGTCTTGTCCCCATGCTGCCGAAGGATACGGGATGAGTATTGGGACAGACCCGGAGTTGGTGGCTCAATATGTGGCGGCAGTCAGAGCAGTAAGCGACTGTCTAGTGTTTCCCAAACTTACCCCAAATGTAGATAATATCGGGACTATTGCACGTGCAGCAGTAGAGGCGGGAGCCGACGGCATTTGTGCTATCAACACCGTTGGTCCGCGCCTGTTTATCGAACCCCACACTGGCAAACCGGTACTGCGTAATAACAGGGGAAACCGGGGAGGAATGTCAGGCCGCTGGATCGCAGATGTTGCCCGTCAAAAGATTGCTCAGATCCGTCTGGCGGTGGGACCGGATATTCCGATTTTAGGAATTGGCGGGGTTGAAAGCGGTGAGGATGTACGTCGTTTACTGGAAGCCGGTGCAAATGTGGTGGGAATTGGCTCGGTATTTGCACGGGTGGACCCGAAAAACTGGAGCGGATTTACTAATGCATTGATACAGGACGCTGCACAGAACGGCGACAGTGCAAAAGAGTTTGTTTCTGAACGACGGGTAATGGAATATCGTCCTTTTAAGATAAAAAGGCGAGAAAGCGGCGGGCACGGAACCGTGCTGCTTGAGCTGGATGGAAAGCTTGACTACCAGTCAAGTCAGTTTGCCTTTATTTGGCACCCAGAGGTAGGGGAAAAGCCGTTTTCAATTGCGAAAAATGATCCACTGAGCTTTTTTATAAAAGAACGCGGCCCGGTCTCAGGGACATTGTGTGCCCTTGAGCCTGGTGAGACGGTGTATGTGCGCGGCGTATATGGCCGGGCAGCTCCTCTCAGCAATAAAAAGCATGTGTATGTGTTGGCAGGAGGAACTGGAATTGCGGTGGTACCCCAATTGGCCAAGGAGCTGGCCGCCAAGGAAGCTGCAGTGCATGTGGTGTACGCAACCAGTCATAAGAGTGACATTCTGGTTCCGGAGGGTATAGAAGACCATGCCCGGCTTGATATTGTTCCCGATGATGGACTTCTGGCTCGGGCGGTTGGGTTTTGGCAGCATACGGTAGAAGAAAATGCTGTTCCCCAAGCCGACTTGGCTGTCTATACAATCGGTCCCCCCGACTTTATGCGGAGAACAGTCGAAACCGCACTGGAGCTGGGGGCAGAGGCTCATAGCATATTTATCTCGGTAGAGACAGCTACACACTGCGGGGTAGGCCTCTGCGGCGAGTGTGAATGCGGTGGTAAGCTCACCTGTCAAGAAGGGACCTTCTTCACTAAACAGTTTCTGGATGAGCAGGAAATAAAAATCGCCGACCTACCTTCCCACGAGCATCATAACCAGGATTCTTCGCCAAGCAAGCGACTCTTGTATCTTTAGTATAAACCTACAGATTGATTGAGAGCTCATGATTGCCGCCTTTATGAATTCTTTTCAATAAAAATCAAAATGGAATGAGTTACCACAATGTAAAACAACTTGATAAAATTCAGTACCGACGATATAATAAGATATTAGTTGAATCTATTTGGAAAGGATAACAATATGGATAATACAACAGATAATGCAATAAAGTTTACCCGGGGGAATCCGGCAGTAGAAGCGCTTCCTATAGAGAGTCTTACCGAATGCGCCAATTCCATTTTTCGGCAGGAGGGGCAGGTACTATTTCAGTATGGCCACTATTCGGGCTATGCTCCCTTACGGCAGTGGATTGCAGATAACTTTGGTGCCAAGTATGAACAAGTTCTTCTTGGGAACAGTTCGATGGAGTTTTTTACCTTCATTGCCCAAATAATGTTGGAAGAGAATGATAGCGTGTTTCTTGAATACCCGAGCTACGACCGTGCAGTTACCGCTATGAAGCGGGCCGGTGCGAATGTGGTGGGTATTCCGTTGGAGAAAGACGGTGTAAATATCGACGAGTTGAAGCGACAGTTGGAGCTGCACCGGCCGAAGTTGTTCTATACAGTTGCCGATTTTCAAAATCCTACAGGTGTGACCACCTCTTTGGAGAAAAGAAAGATTATAGCCGAGCTCTCTAAGGAATACGGCTTTTTTATTATAGAGGATGCCCCTTACAAAGCACTTCGCTATTATGGAGAGGATGTAACTAGCTACAAAGAACTAATTCCCAAGCAGGTCTTCTACATTGATTCTTTCAGTAAAACTTTGAGTCCGGGAATAAGGGTTGGTTTTCTGATTGGCCCGGAGGCCTTAATGCCAAAATTTCATAAATGGAGCGAGGATACCTATATCCACCCCTCCCTGGTCACAGAAGGTATGGTATATGAATTTTGTCGGCGGGGATTGCTGCAGCCGAATATCGAAGAATTAAAACAGCTGTACCGCCCAAGACTCGACGCAATCCTTTCAGCATTAGATACCCATCTTGGCGGCAAAGCCGATTGGACAAAACCAGAGGGCGGCTTTTTTGTGTCCCTCTTTCTACCGGAAAATGTGGATGGTAAAGCCCTGCAGGAGCATGCAAAAGAGTATGGTTTTGTTGTAGCAAACGGAAGTGGTTTTTTTGTTGATGGGAAGGGTGATCAGTTTCTAAGGCTCCCCTTCTGTCAAATGGACCCGGCGGAAACCGAAGAAGGGGTAAAGCGCTTAGCAGCAGCCGTTACCGATTTCACCCGGTAAACAGCTGCGAACAAGCACCCAGGAAACAAGGACAGAGGGATAAGCACAAAAAGGCGGATGCGAACTTTGAGTTCAGTCCGCCTTTTTATATCTCGTTTTACTTATCGCGTTATACTTAGCCTGCATTACTTGATTTAGCCCACAGGTTTATCCCGCCGTCTTTTGCATGGGCATCGATTTGCTGCAGCTCCGCATCTGCAAAGTCCAGCTTATCAAGAGCAGCTACATTTTGTTCAATTTGCCTTACGCTGCTGGCTCCCACCAGTACCGAGGTAACCTGCGGATGGTGAAGGTTCCAGGCCAATGCCATTTGGGCGAGGGACTGTCCGCGCTCAGTGGCAATTTCATTCAGCTTCCTGATGTGCTCAAGATTCTTTTCTGTCAGCAAATCTTGACTTAAAGCGGTGCCAGATTTTCCTGCGCGTGAGCCCTCTGGTACTCCGTTGAGGTATTTATTAGACAGCATTCCCTGGGCCAACGGCGAAAAGGTGATACAGCCGATGCCCTCCTGTTCGAGCGTATCCAGCAGTTTCTCCTCTACCCAGCGATTGAGCATTGAGTAGGAGGGCTGGTGAATTAGCAGGGGGGTCCCCAGGTCTCGCAGGATTGCGGCGGCTTCAGCTGTTTTCTGGGCTGAATAGGAGGAAATTCCGGCATATAGAGCTTTTCCCTGCCGCACCGCCGCATCCAGGGCCATCATGGTTTCTTCGAGGGGTGTGTCCGGGTCGAAACGGTGGCTGTAAAAGATGTCGACATAGTCCAGGCCCATTCGCTGCAGGCTCTGGTCGAGGCTTGCGGTGAGGTATTTGCGGGAGCCCCAGTTCCCGTAGGGACCAGGCCACATGTCGTAGCCGGCTTTGGTCGAGATCAGCAGCTCGTCGCGGTAAGCACCCAGGTCTTGCCGCAGGATTTTACCGAAGTTCTCCTCTGCTGAGCCGGGAGGCGGGCCGTAGTTGTTGGCCAGGTCGAAGTGGGTGATGCCGAGGTCAAAGGCACGCAGCACCATTTCGCGGGCGTTTTCGAAGATGTCTACTCCCCCGAAATTGTGCCAGAGCCCCAGGGAGATAGCCGGCAGTTTAAGACCGCTGTGTCCGCAGCGGTTGTAAGGCATGTTGTTGTATCTGGTGTGAGAAGGTGAAAATTGCATAAAAACTCCAATTTGTTTGAGCAGTTGTACGAAGATTGGTGCTGACTATGCAGCAAACCTCTAACATACCTCATCTTACAACTTTTTAAATAAAATTGCAAAAAATGAGGCGGCTATTTGTGTTAAGGTAAAGAATAAGCTATGATAATAGCACCAATCTTCGTACAACAGGGGAGGAAAGGAGAATGCGCATCACAATTTTTGGTACCGGTGGCATCGGCGGCTATCTTGCCGGCACGCTCGGCTCGTTGCTAAACACAGGCAATGGGCTCGATTCACTATCCCTGGTAGCCCGGGGCGAGCACTTAGCCGCGATTAAACAACAGGGCCTTCGCTTTATCGACGCAGAAGGCGCGGAGCACCGAATCCAGCCTACTTTGGCAACCGACACTCCGGGGGAGCTTCCGAAAGCCGACCTTATCCTGCTCTGTGTCAAAGGCTATGACCTGCAGGATGCAGCCAAGGCTATCAAAGACAAAATAGCCTCCGGCGGAGCTGTTCTGCCCCTGCTAAACGGTGCGGATATCCGCGAGCGGGTGAAAAGCCAGCTGCCGAACACAGTGGTGTATCCCGGGGCAATCTATATTAGCTCCACCATTACCGAACCTGGAACCGTTCAGCACATGGGCGGAAAGGGACTTGTAGTATTTGGCAAAGACCCCGACTATCCTCAGAATGAAGCCCCGCACACGCGGCAGCTGCTGGAGGACGCGGGAGTGCCCTTTGAGTGGCACGAAGATGCCTACCCGAAAATCTGGACAAAGTATCTGTTCATTGCTCCCTTCGCCCTGGCCACGGCGGTGCACGATAAAACCATAGGAGAGGTCCTGGCCGATGCAAAGGCAAAAGCTGACGTTCGGGGGATGATGGAAGAAGTAGCTGCGGTTGCCCGGGCACAGGGCATCAGCCTGCCCGAGGATGCGGTAGATAAGTCGCTTCAACAGGCGGAAAACTTTCCCTTTGATACCCGAACCTCATTCCAGCGGGATATTGCCGGCCGGAAACCCCGGGACGAGCGGGACCTGTTTGGCGGAACAATGCTGCGGCTGGGCGACAAGTTGAAAGTATCTGTTCCGGTAATGGAAAAATATTTCAACGCCCTTCCCTAAGCACCTTCCTAAAAATCCCACCCACGGAACAACTGCAGAATAACTGCGGAGTAACTATCGTTACTCCGCGCTGCCCACATCAATTGCCGAGTCGGTGGTCTCGCCCTTGCGAACCAGGCCCATTACGAAGAAGGCGGCCAGCATGCACAACGAGGCAGCCAGAAAGATAATACGGGCGCCGAAGATGTCCCGCAGTCCGCCGGTAATCCCCGGGGCGATAATTCCCGCTCCCTGGGAGAAAAAGTAGTACAGCCCCGTGTAGATGCCCATATTGGCGAAGGTGGCCATCTGCCAGAGCATGGGGAAGGAGTTGGTGACCACGGATACCCAGAAAATACCAAACAGAAACAGCAGCGCCCAGAAGCTGAGGAAGGTGGCCGTGTGGGACAGTCCCATCCCAATCGTAACCGGGTAGTGCAGGTACAGCAGAAAGGTCAGCACCGTCAGGCCTATCAGCGAGCCGCGAATAGTCTTCTTGCGCCCGATCCGGTGGGCTATTACCCCCGAGGGAATGGCGAACAGCGCGTAGGCTATGCCCACCATGCCCGCCGACAGGGCCGAGGTGCCGGGCTTCAGC
>JAIPFV010000037.1 GCA_021736475.1 Spirochaetia bacterium
CTCCTGGTGGGTGGTACGAAGAATGGTGGCGATCGGCTGTCCGTTGGCCGGGTTATACAGCATTGTGGTGCTCCTTACTGGGTGCGGCGGGGCTGGTCTGGGATGTGCGGCCGGTCCAGCCGTCCATGCTGCGGTGCAGGCCCATCAGGCGGCCGAGGGCGCTGAGGGCCGCGTCGGGGAGCAGACCGCGCAGCAGCGGTACCAACCGTAAGCGGCGTGGCCGTTTTGGACAGCGGGCTCCTCTTTTTAGGGCGTCTAGTACTATGGCTTTGGCGATTACGTCGTGGCCACTGACCCTCGGGAAGAGCATTTTTCCAAAAAAATTTAATTCCGCCCCGGCAAACATTCCTGAGGCAAGGAACATGGGGTGGATTGAGGAGTAGCGGACGTCCTTCCCTAGGGCGCGGGCCTCGGCGCGGAGGGATTCGGTGAGGCCGAAGACGGCCCATTTGGCGGCGCTGTAGACGGCGAGTCCGGGGACACCGACCAGTCCGGCGGCGGAGGAGATGTTGACCACCCGCCCGAAATTGCGGCGGTACATGTCCGGCAGGAAGGCGTGGGTGACGCTCAGGACGGCATTGAGGTTGATGTCGATGGTACGGTGCCAGGCGGCGAGGTCTTGTTCGGTAAAATAGCCGGGGGCCATGTAGCCGGCGTTGTTGATAAGGATGTCGATCCGGCCCAGGGCTTTACGAGCGCTGTGCGCACAGACAGCAACGGCTTCCGGGTCGCTGACATCGCAGGTGTCGGTGTGAATTACTGTCGGGGTAGGCCGCAGAGCGGCTCGCACGCTAAGTTCAGCCTGGGCCTCTTCCAAAGCGGTCTCATCAATGTCCCAGAGCATCATTGAGCAGCCGGCATCTGCCAGCCGAAGGGCGGTTGCATAGCCGATGCCCTTGGCCCCGCCGGTTATCAGTGCAGTTTTTCCGTGTAGTTTCATAAGCCTTCCTTTTGTGGTCCCTTTGATGATAGTCGACCCGGCCGCTTGCGTCGAGCCCCCAACCCAAACCCTTGCCCCTGTCGCGGGTGCGGTGTTAAGGCTGCAGGCTCAGATACATTTTGCCCCGGGCGGTGCGGCTGGTAAAGGCTATATTCTTTCCCTCGGAGTCAAGAATTTGCACGTTTTTGTAGCGCACTGCCCCCGGAAGCACCAGGCCTGTCCAGGGGTGCAGTTGGTCAGATGGCTGGGAGAGGTGAATTATGAGGCCGGCTTCACCGGAGGCTCCACCGGAGTTTGTATCGGGGCCAGTGCCGGTGGTGGTACCGGTGGTGGTGCGAACCTTGGTGATCTGCAGCCAGTGGCGGGCGCGCCAGAAGTCACCGAACTCCCGGATGCTGCCCATCCAGGCATCGAGACTGCGGGCGTATTCCATAAGTTCTCGCTGGGCCTGAAGCTTGTAGGTGTGCGTACGGGTGTCGGAGGGGTGGATCAGCAGTACGCTGATGGTTTCGTTGGCGGCGTGGGCTTTTACCACCTGCTTCCATTGGCGGACGGCGGCCTGCCGGTTTTCCGGGGTAAGGTACCCTAGGGCATCATCAAAGGTGACCGGGATTTCGATGATGCCGGACTCTTCGGCACCCGGCTGTCGCTGGGGCAGGGCGAAGTAGGGGAAGGTGGTTAGTACGTCATTGGCGGAGAAGGAGGAGTCGTACTTATAGCCGGCGGCCTCCAGTATGGAGATAAGCTCCGGCGGGAAGGCCAGGTAACCGGCCCGAAAGCTGACGGTGTTCTGCCCTGCTATGTCCTGGTCCAGAAGCTGCTTGCTGACTCGTACCTCCCCATTAATGGTTATGTGCTTTTGCGGGGTATAGGACTCAAAGCGCACCTGGGGGCTGCCGGGAGGCGCTTTATCGAACTCGAGGGCATGGGCTACGGTGTGTGAGCCGAGTTCATGACCCTGCTGTGACACACGCCGGAGGGCCTGTTTATTTTTGGGAAGGTTGTAGTAGGCGATGTCCATCCAGTTTTCGTAGTATTTGGTGTGTATGAAAAAGGTGCTGCGGGCTCCGAACTCCTGGGCCAGCGCAGCAAACTTAAGTGAATCGGCAAAGGAGGTTTGGGCATCCACATCGTGGGAGAGCAGCAGGGCGGTGGGGCGGGCCTGGGGTATGGGGCTTAGGTATACCGCCTGGGGAAGGATTGCCTCGTACAGCCCCTTCAGCAGGAGCATCACTACATCCGCCGAGGGCTCGACGGTATTTACAAAGCTGCGCTGGGCCTCGTAATCGCCGCCGGTTTGCGGCAGGAGGACCGTCTCGGCCAGGCTCAGGCCAAAGTGGTAGGCGATGCCCCGGCCGTAGTAGTTGCGCAGCATGCCCGCACTGCCGTCTTCAAAGCGGGCCAGAACCTCGGCCATGCCCGCGGGCTGGGCTCCGTGGGACCAGATGACCTCGCTGTGCACCTCTTCAGCTCCGTTGCCCAGCGAAATCTCGCGTTCCCGCGGATGATCGATGTAGGCAAAGGCCGGCTCCCGCCCGATATACTCATCGCTGAACTCCAGCCGGGCGCGGTGCTTGTTGGAATCGATACTCCCGATTCCCAGTAGGGGGTAGAGCTCGGAGCCCGCCTTTCCGGGCACAAACAGTACTCCGCCGTCCTCGACATAGTTGTATAAGGCCTCCCGCCAGCCTGCATCCAGTTGTGCATTGGAGGGGGCGCTGGCCATGATTATGAGGGGGTAGTGGTTCATCTCCCGGGGCGATTGGATAAAGCGGTAGGGAAGCCCCTGTATTTCGGCAATGCGACGCAGGGCAAACTTGGGAATGTCCGCGGCCTGGCCTGCTGCTTTGGCTTCGCCGGTTGCTCCGGTAGCACCGGTCTCAGCAATTTCTCCCAGAGGGGCCAGCAATCCCAGGGTGAACTGTCCGTCTCCGGTCCCGGCCACGCCGGCCTCGGCCGCCTTGTATGCCTCGTCAGTGGTCCAGCTGGTCTTGTCTTCCGACCAGCCGGGGGCGGGGGAAAAGCCGAACAGAAGTACAATTATAACTGAGGCTATCAACGGTTTCATTCATAACTCCAGAAGAGTGACCGGTTCAGCGGATCGAGGAGGTTCTCGAGTGCAATTACAAGCCAGGCGGTCGAGGCGACCGAAGGATAGGTGCTGAACTGGTGGGGAACTTCCAGGGATGCGTACTGCACGGCACCATTTTCGGTGTACTCCCGGGAAGCCCGGATGATCTGCAGAGCTTTCTCGTTGCGGCCGGCTTTGATCAGGGCGGTAGCCATTCCCAGGGAGCCCTCGGGCCATGCGATGTCCAACTGGTTCCAGGTGATGTCCGGATTGTTAAAGTAGGATTGCGAGACTTGCGGATCGAGAAACACCTGATCCGCCGCGTAAGGCCGGAAATGGCCGCTTCTGTCCAGCTGAAAGCGTTCAACTCCGGCTGAAAGTGTAGCCTCGGCCTTATCCGGGTATCCGGCCTGGCGCAGGAATATCGAGCCCCAGGAGGATGTGTCTAAGGGCAGTACGGTATCGCGCCGGCCTGTCTCCTTGATCCCCTGAATCAGCTGCCGGCGTTCCTCGTCCCACAGTGAAAGCAGGCCTTCGGTTATCATTTCAGCTGCCCGCTGGTAGCGTTTTCCGCCGGTCAGCAGTGCCAGGTCGCGGAACAGGAAGTAGGCATCGATGTTGTGTTCGGTGCTGGCCCAGCCAATTTTCCCGTCACTGTACTCCGAGCTAACCGAACCGTCGGTTTTGGCTTTTAGCTCGTAGGTTCCCTGCCCGCCGGTTATTAAACCGTAGCGGGGGTCATCCCGGTCGGTGATTTGCAGACTCAGCAGATGTCGGGCTGTCTGTTCGGCAAAAAACAGAATCCGCCGGCCAATGCGGTCTTCGGTGTGGAACGCCTGCCTATTCTGAGCCGCCGGGGCCCCCGGAGCCTCAGGTGCCCCAGGAGCGCTTGCCTGGAGTTTTTTCCGCAGATAAAAGGTAGCCGCATATCCGGCCCAGGCAGAGGCGCCGCTGCGCACGGTAGCTCCGGTGTGTCCTTCTTCACTCGGCCACTCGTTGTGCAGATTTACCCCAAACCACAGGCTGCCCTCCGGTCGCAGCTGCCGGCTCAGGGCCAGCAGCACCTCCTCCGCCTCACGATCGTGGCCGGTCATTGCAAAGACAATTGCCGCCAGGGCCGAGTCGTACACATAAGCCCTGCCCTTCAAATAGGGGTAGGCAGGGTCATCCGGAGGGATGTCATAGCTGATCAGCAGATTCCTCCGCTGGGGTACCGGGCTTTCTACTGTCCCGTTGGGAACCTTTTGCTGCAGCAGCCACTCGACGGAGGCCTCCTTCAGTGTATGCAAATCAGCCTCCTGTCCATAACTGTACGGTGCAATGACTATAAAGAGTAATAGGATCAAGCCCCCCGGGAACTTCAAGACTTTGTCTTTCATAAAACCTAAAATAAGTAATCCTGCTCAAAGAATCAATCTTATTGGGGCTGTCTACATAGAGGAAGCTCGCCGACTTCCGTACCCGCTTCAATCAGCAATTCAATAATCATAATTGACGTAGGGATAAAAGGGGCTTACACTTTTCTGTACACCATGAAATTGAAAAAGACAACTATTGGGCTGTTCTTTCGTGAACTTGCGGATATGTATCAGCTTGGCATTATTAATAATATCTACAGGATGGCCACTAAATACGATATTAATGTAATCTGCTTTTCCGGTAGATTTTCTGAGAAGGACGGGAGCAGCGATACGCTTCTGTTTGATATTGCAGATTCTAGGAATATCGACGGGTTGATTGTAATCTCATCGGCAATCTTCGATGTACATAATGCCGAACAGATACAGGAATTTTTCGCCCGTTATAAACCTTTGCCCATGGTGAGTATTGGTTTGACCGTGCCCGGTTACTCCAGTGTTACGGTAGATTCCCATTCAGGCTTCGAGCGGCTGATGGAACATCTGTTTTCGGAACATTCTTATCGGCACCCCTTATTCATTGAAGGACCTCAGGGCCATCTTGAAGCGGATGAACGCTACAATGTATTCCGTCAAGTAATTAAGGATAATCGGTTCGATATAAAAGAACCGATTGTGCTTACCGGAGATTTTTCAATACAATCCGGGCGTGAGTTGATTTCCGAATATTTGAATTCTCACTCTGCGGAGGATATCGATGTAATAATTGCATCGAATGATAATATGGCGTTAGGGGTAATGCAGGCGCTCTCGGAATTAGCTATACGAGTGCCGGACGATATTGCAGTTACAGGGTTTGATAACAACATCGAATCTACTTATGTATTGCCTAATCTTACCACAGTGAATCAGCCGGTAGATAAAATTTCTGAAAAATCGGTCATGCAGATTTTGGCATTGATCAGTGGTGAAGAGTTCTCTCAAATTATGATTCCCACCGAGTTTATACACCGACAATCATGTGGATGTATGCAAACGGTTATAGAAAAAGACCGGGTTGTGGAGATTCAGAAAGCAAAAATGGGGTCTCACGATAGTCAGGCATCTGATTTAACCGATTTAGTAATGAGGAGTCTAGCAAAGCAATCTGAGTTCCTCCAGATCAGCGAACGGCTGGAAAAAGAAACTGGTTTTGTCCTTGAAGAGTTTCTCCGGGTTTTGAGTAGTGATGTGCAAGGCCATAGCCATTCCGCCGCTCATTCATACTTTGTGGCTGCGTATTATCATAATCTGGTAAAATCAGATCATCTATTTGAGGCAAATTCTTTATTATTGGAAGTAAAACATACCCTGGCGCGGATTAGTTGTGAGCCTGAAATGAAGAATGCCTATTTGTCGAAATTAAGTGCAATAGAGCTGTTCGCAGTTAACTGCATCAAACAATCGCTTTTGAATCAGAAAATCACAAATGAGAGGAAGTTTGTTACGATTCAAAAATCAATCAGCCTGTTAACAGATTCTTCCAATATTTATCAACTTATGGGGATTACCGGTAAAATAGCTGTGGAGTTGGCCTTTTCTAAGTGTTATATTGCTCTGTTTGAAACTGCCAATCAGTTTCCTGTCATGTCGAGGCTGTTTTTATCTTATCAAAACGGGAAAACAAATATTCCCGGTAAAATGGGTATTCCCTTTCATACTCGCGAGCTATTTCCGCCTGGAAGCATAGACGTAAACGATCATTTTCTGCTCGTTATGAAGCCCCTTATTTTTCAAGGTGAACACTTAGGCTTTATCCTGTTCGAAATGAACGCCCGTGAGGATATTCCATATATCGATTCACTCAGTTTGCACCTCAGCAGTGCAATTAAAAGTGTAGGGATGATGGAAAAGTTGAAAAATCGGGAAAAACATCTGCAAATTGAAGTAGACAAAAAAACACGGCAGCTGCGAAGCTTAAATGAGAAGCTGCAGCAGGATATAAACGAACGTAAACAGCTTGAGGAGGGGATCCTTCAAATTAGCAGTCGTGAACGCGAACGTATCGGCAGCGACATTCATGACATTCTATGTCAGGACTTGGCCGGCATTTCAATGCTGCTTTCGGCCCAGGCGAATACACTGCACGAAGCAGACCGGAAGAAGCTGGATGAGATTATAGAGATGCTGAATGGAACAACTGTCAGAGCAAGACAGATGGCCAGAGGGTATTTCAATATAGGTCTCCGTGAAGACGGATTAATTCCCACGCTGAAAGAATATACGGACAAAATAACCGAGTTGTACAACGTTGAGTGCAGTTTTTTCTATGACGATGTTCTGGAAGTTTCTGATATGGATGTACTAAGGCATCTCTATTACCTTGTACAGGAAGCAATTTTAAATGCTTTAAAGCATGCCCAACCGCACCACATTTATGTATACCTGCGGAGGGAACAGCGTTTGTTGATTCTGGAAGTTGCGGACGATGGCAGCGGCCTCCCGGGCAATTTTATGGAGCGTAAGGGGCTTGGTTTTCATTTGATGCAGTATCGGGCGAATATTATCTCTGCAAAGTTTTCCGCTTGTAAAAATAATCTTGGGGGCACAAGTATTTACTGCTCTCTCCCGCTGCAGGTAGTGTACAAGGAGGACGATTAGATGATCGAAATCTGTATTGTTGATGATCATCCTATTTTTCGGAAAGGACTTATGGCTATACTCGATCAGGCTGACCACATGAAAGTAGTCAGTGAATGTTCAACAGCTGGAGAAGCGATTGACCTTATGGAGAAGAGAGTCCCCGATTTTATTTTCATCGATATATCATTACAGGGAATGAACGGTATAGAACTGTCAAAGTATCTGCATCAGAATTATCCGGGTTTGAAAATTTGTATCCTTTCAATGCACGATGAATCGGTATATGCGGATAGAGCCATACGAGCTGGTGCGAAAGGCTATATAATGAAGCAGGAAGCGGGAAAAAAAGTCTGTGATGCGGTTATCGAGATAAGTCAGGGTAAGTATTTTCTAAACGAAAAGCTTAAAGACCGTATTCTTTCCCTGTTGCTAACCCCTAAAAAGTTTTCTAATGATGAAGACTGCGTCCATTCTTTAAGCAATCGTGAGTTTGAGGTTTTTTTATGTATCGGACGTGGCATGGGTAATGTAGAGATCGGTGATCAATTACATATAAGTCCAAAGACCATCGAAACCTACAAGCGAAATATATGTCATAAACTCGAAATGCAAGATTCTTCAAGTCTAAGAAAATTTGCCATTCAATGGCGGCATGATAACCTCTAACCTAAGGGATTTCCCTTAGAGCTACTAAGGATATACCCATAGAAAAGTTTCAGGCTCTCTCTCGATAGTATTATCTCAAAACTATGGTCTAATAGAAATATACATTTGCACAATCATCGTGCAGAAAAAAAGGAGGAGCTATATGCAAAAGCGTCTAGGTGTGGTTTTTGTTTTAATCATCTCTTTATTGTTGGTACAGGGTGCCTTTGCCGGAGGGCAGCAGGAAAAGGGATCCGATGTACAGGGAGATGCAGTGGAGTTTACCTGGTGGACCCTCACCGGTGGAGGTGGTGCTGAAGATCCGCGAATTAACCTTCGAGAAGAGATAATTGCTGATTATATCGAAGAGCATCCAAATGTGAAAATTGATCATGTTCCCTTAGAGAATGAGGCTTTTAAACAGAAGGTTCAGGTTGCGATTCAGGCCGGCGATCCTCCCGATTTGTTTCATTCATGGGGCGGTGGCGTAATGATCGAATATGCCGAAGCGGGTATGCTTACTGAAATTACCGAACGCGTAAAGAATGATTTTTCCAACCGCATTGGAATGGGAGCCTTAGGTGTTTATGGCTATGATGGCAAATACTATGGTGTTCCCTATGACATGGGTGCAGTTGGAATGTGGTACAACAAGGCAATTTTCAATGAGGCAGGTGTAGAGATTCCTGAAACGTGGCCTGAATTACTGGATGTGGTGCAGAAGATCGATGATGCCGGATATATTCCAATCGCATTGGGTGCCGGGGACAGATGGCCGGCGCACTTTTGGTGGGTGTATCTTGCCATGCGTATGGGCGGACAAGAGGCTTTTAATGCTGCCTATAGTGGATCCGGTTCGTTTGCGGACGAACCCTTCGTTGCCGCAGGAGAAAAACTGCTCGAACTGAAGGCACTGGATCCTTTTCAGGAAGGCTACCTTGGTGCCGATCAAAACCAACAAGCTGCTTTGATGGGGAATGGAAAAGCCGCCATGGAGCTTATGGGTCAATGGGCACCACCTACACAGGAAGCAAACTCTGATGATGGTGAAGGTCTAGGTGATGATTTGGGTTGGTTCTCCTTTCCAAGTGTTCCCGGCGGAGCCGGTTCTCTGGACGATGTAATGGGCGGCGGCAACGGCTATGTAGTCGGAAAGGATGCCCCCGAAGAGGCTATAGATTTCCTCAGCTTTGTACTCCAGAAGGAATATAACCAGAGGATGATTAAATCCGATGGAATAATACCGGTGGTAGAAGGTGCTGAGGAGGCCTTAAAGGGTGAAAATATGCAGAAGATAGCTAACACTGTCGCTAATGCAGACTACTTTCAACTCTATTATGACCAGTTCCTGCCTCCAGCTGTCGGCGAGACTGTGAAGGATGCGGTTGTGAATCTCTTGGCTGAACAGGCAAGCCCTGCTGAAGCTGCACAGATGATTCAGGATTCATGGGAAATGGAACAATAGTCCATCCGTAGTTTACTGTCCGGAAGGTGCGAACACGCACTTTCCGGACTTCTCTCATTATCAGGATTACTATCTATGAATACACGCATTGATTCACAGAAAGCGCACATCAAGCTGAAAGAGAGCCTGATGATTATCATGCTGGTTGCCCCTGCACTCATAATTTTTACTACTTTTGTAGTTATTCCTGTAATTCAGGCCGGTTACTATTCGTTTTTCAAATGGAAGGGACTGGGTCCTTTAAATGATTTTCGCGGTATTGAGAATTTTATCAGGGCTTTTAATCATCCTGTGTTTATTACTGCCTTAATGAACAATTTGAAAATTGTGTTTCTATCTTTGTTTCTTCAACTTCCGACAGCCTTTCTTTTAGCTTTGTTAATTGGGCGAAAGGGTTTTTTCGGTTCAATGGTTTTTAGGGGCTTATACTTTTTCCCTTATGTGCTGGCAGAAATTGTCGTCGGTATTATTTGGAAATTTATTTACGATCCACAGTACGGTATTCCGACCTTTTTTGCCCGACTAATTAAGGGTGGAGATATTCAAATAGGCTTATTGGGAAATCTCGATTATGCATTTACTGCAATATTTATTGTAATTTTCTGGAAGTATATCGGATTTCATATGATTCTATATATTGCCGGTTTACAGGGAGTTCCCAAGGAGCTTGAGGATGCGGCTGTTATTGACGGTGCGAACAAATTCCAGGTTGTTTTGTATGTGATCATTCCCAGTATGTGGAGCGCAATAATAATATCTGTTTTCTTAAGTGTTATCGGATCGTTTAATGTGTTTGATATAGTATGGGCAATGGGGCAGGGCGGCCCTGTGCATTCTACCGAAACGCTTGTTACTTATCTGTATAATTTTGGGTTTAAACGCTTCGCTTTTGGTTATGGAAGTGCAATAGCTATAATCATTTTCTTTCTGTGCCTCATTTTCAACATTTTTTATCAAAAATACGTTGTGGCTGAAAAATAGAGTTAGGATACGAATATGAATAAATTAGGACGTAGAAGTAAAATAGAGTTTTCCGATTTGTATCGGTTTATTATAGGTTTGATTGCCGGGATTATTATGTTTTTTCCTATATATTTGACAGTAGTCGGAGGATTTAAAAGCAAGGGGCAGATATTTGTAAACCCCTTTGGTCTTCCGAATCCACTTAGCCTTGAAGCCTACGAGGCTATTTTAATTAGAGGTCAAGCCTACTGGACCTTTCTATTCAATTCAGTAGTAGTTGTTGCCGGAGTATTGCTGCTAATACTGACCTTTTCCATGACCGCCGGTTTTGCCATTTCGAGATTATCCTTCAAGGGAAATGCTCTGCTGTACAATTTCTTTATTATGGGAATGCTTTTTCCTCTCACTGTGGCAATTCTCCCTTTATACCTGCAGATGAAAAGTCTGAACCTGCTTGGGAGCCGAGCAGGAGTTATTCTTGCGGAAGCGGCGTTTAATTACCCCTTGAGTATTTTTATTTTTACCGGGTTTTTTAAAGAAATCCCGCGGGATTTACAGGATGCCTGTTATATAGACGGTGGAGGGCCGCTTATGTTTTTTTATCGGATCCTCATACCGCTCTCCAGGCCGGTAATCGCTACAGTATCCATTATCGTGTTTATTATGAGTTGGAACCAGTTTCTATTACCGCTGCTGGTACTTAGTGACTCCAGCACCTTTACAATTCCCCTGGGGGTAATGCAGTTTCAGGGCCAATTCACCACAGGTTGGAATTTTATTATGGCCTTTATAACAATCTCGATTTTACCAATGGCCGTATTTTACTTCACATTGCAACGACAAATTGTATCCGGGCTTACATCCGGCGCATTAAAGGGGTAACCTATATGAAACAACAAGAGTCTTCCTTCTATACACATTATAGCCCTTGGGGTAGTTATTCCTCATTTATGTTAGGGAAATATTATCATGGTGGCGGCTTTGTGCTTTCTAATGTGCAAGTTCCGGATATGAACGTGTATCTTGGGTATCGGCAGGGCGAACAAGCGGTGAGGATGTTTCCATTTTATACGGATAAACGTATTGGCATCGGAGCGGAAAATTACCATAGAGAATTAAAATTCGAAGATAGCGCATGGAGAGAGAAAAATGTCGATCAGTTTTCTCCCGAAGAAATTCACCGTCGTACTGATTGGTGCAGCGAAACGTGGTCGGCGGGTATCCTCTCTTTCACCTTCTACACGCCATTTGAGTATATAAAGCCTTTGGAAGAGATGGATTTCGATGAAAATCGCCGCTACACTGCCCCTCTCATAATTGCTGCCCTGGAAGTTGATAATTCTGAATCTCACCTTCCGGCTACCGCTCTTTTCGGTGTACAGGGAATGCGGCGTATGTTATCCGAAGCCACCGGTCGAGTTATTTCGGGAGTTGCCGGAGGGACGGAGTGCGGGTTTGCCTGTGCAACTGATGATGATGTGCAGGAGCTGCTCTGCTGGGATATCATAGAGACAGGCTTTCACGAAGGAAAGAACCATCTGCTTGGCAATGAAGGGGGGCTTGCATTTACCGTTCCGGCAGGAAAGAAGAAGTCGTATACTCTGGTGCTTGGTACATACCAGGGCGGAATTATAACCAGTAATATTCTAGCTAAACTATACTACACGAATTTCTTTTCCGGATTAGAGGACGTGCTCGAATACGGGATTGAAGCGCATGAGAGTTTTATACAGACGGCCCTAGAACGTAACCGCGTTTTGAATAATTCCAGATTGAACTCGTCTCGCCGGTTTTTATTGGCCCATGCTACCCGTGGCTATCTGGCCAATACGGAATTGCTGGTGGACAATAAGGGTAATCCAATTTTTGTAGTAAATGAGGGTGAATATCAGATGATGAATACCCTTGATTTAATAGTTGACCAGACTTTTTGGGAACTTTTATACACACCATGGACAATAAAAAATGAGCTAAACTTTTTTAAGGATAACTATTATTACCACGATTCTGTTAAAACTTCCGAAGGTATTAGGCCGGGGGGGGTATCCTTTTCTCACGACCAGGGGGTTGCAAACATGTTTTCACCGATGCACACCTCTGTGTATGAAATTTCAGATCAGAACCATACGTTCAGTTTTATGACCTATGAAGAACTACTGAACTGGATTTTGACGGCGGCACTATATGTATTTGTCACAAAGGATACTGAGTGGTTAAAGGAGAATAAATCTCTGGTAGAAGATGTGTTTGTCTCTCTTAAGAATCGTGATAACGACCAGGATGGTATAATGGATTCAGACAGCTACAAGTGCAGAGATGGATCTGAGATTTCTACCTATGACAGTCTGGACCAAAGCCTCAGTCAGGCCCGTAACAATCTCTATTTAGCCGTAAAAGGCTGGGCTGCATGGCTGTGTATAGGCAAGTTGTTTTCTTCACTTAAGATGTCTGAGACGGCTCGAAAGGCGGAGACGAAGGCAGAACAAGCTGCTGCTACGATTGTAGATAACTTTAATTCGGAAGAAGGTTTTATCCCGGCTATTTTTGAGAATTGCAAACAATCAAAAATTATTCCTGCCATTGAAGGCTTAATATACCCTTATATAATCGGAGATTATGATGCTGTATCCGAAGAAGGCCGATTTTCAGAACTGATACGGGTCCTCAAAACCCATATTACCAATGTATTAGTACCTGCTATCTGTATCGATGAACAATCCGGGGGTTGGAAACTTTCCTCAACCAGTGAGAATACTTGGATGAGTAAAATATTCTTAAACCAGTATGTATGTGAAAAGATTCTCGGTATAATGCCGGCGGAAGATGATAACTGGGATGCAGTACATGAGAGTTGGCAGAGAGAAGCCTGCAGTACAACCGGAGCGACCGACCAGGTGAGCAGCAGAACGGGGGAACCTATAGGTAGTAGATTATACCCCCGTTTAGTAACTGCTCTTTTATGGCTGGAATACGATCGCTAAAATAAAATCCAACTAACCGAAGAGCACCTGATTTATAATATTCTCAATCAACTCCTGCTTGCCACTGGTTCTTTGGGGTTCTCCGGTGTGTTGGGCATGGGCAAATAGATCCTCTAAGTTCAGGTTTCCCTTTTCGAACTCACTGCCCTTACCTGAATCAAATGACGCATACCGCTCTTTGCGCAGAGTATCGATTCGTCCGTCCTGCATCATTTTATCTGCCAGTATGAGCCCCAGAGCAAAAGTATCCATTCCGCCGATATGTGCCAAGAAAAGATCTTCAGGGTCGGTCGAGTTGCGTCGTAGTTTGGCATCGAAGTTAAAGCCCCCTCCCTTTAGGCCTCCATTTTTCAGCACCACCAGCATTGCCTCCATCGTATCGTAGGCATTGGCGGGGAATTGGTCGGTATCCCAACCCACAAAAAGATCGCCGCGGTTCGCGTCGATCGAACCGAGCATCCCTGCATCGGCGGCTAATTGCAGGTCGTGGGCAAAGGTGTGGCCGGCAAGGGTTGCGTGGTTCGCTTCTATGTTTAACAGAAAATCGGAATCCAGCCCGGTGGCGCGCAGAAAACCCAGTACGGTAGCTGCATCGTAGTCATACTGGTGGGTAGTCGGTTCCATCGGTTTTGGTTCAATAAGAAAGTTTCCTTTAAATCCGATTTTACGGCCGTAGTCCCGGGCCATCCCTAAAAATGTGGCCAAATGGTCCAGTTCGCGCTTCATGTCCGTATTCCAGAGGCTCATGTAGCCTTCTCGTCCTCCCCAGAACACATAGTTCTCTCCTCCAAGGGTGACATTGGCATCCAAAGCTGCCTTTACCTGGGCACCGGCCTGGGCAAGCACATCGAAATCGGGATTGGTTGCGGCTCCATTTGCGTAGCGCGGATGACTGAAGGCATTTACGGTATTCCACAACAGTTTTACCCCGGTAGCCTCCTGGCGCTCTTTCAGCATTTTAGTGACTGTCTGAAGGTTTTTTTCCGATTCTGCCGGTGAGTCACCCTCCCAGGCAGCGTCACGATCGTGAAAGCAGTAGTATTCAAGTCCGAGTTTGCTTGTTACTTCAAAACATGCATCCGCCTTATTTTCGGCGGTCTCGAGGGGGTCCGAGGTTTCCCACGGATGTGCTATTGTGCCCTCACCGAAGGGATCTGATCCGTCGCCCATAAATGAGTGCCAATAGGCTAAACTGAATTTGAAATGCTCTTTCATTTTTGTACCGGCGATTATTTTTTCCGGATCGTAAAATTTGAAAGCAAAGGGATTGTCCGAGTGCGGACCTTCATATTTTACCTTCCCTATACCTTTAAAAAACTCTTTGTTTCCTACAAAATACTCCGACATTTTACTTCCTCCTGAATTATTAGCTGTTTTATTAAATCGATTATTTAAATAGAGGTGTTAAAGCCTCTATATACTGCATGTATTCTGAATATCTCTTACGATAGACATCATAGTTCTTACTGTGAGGTGTAGTCCGTCTCTTTCTGTCGTAACGGATGTGTTCTTTTACTATGTTATCCAGGGATGTGTGTTCGTCGTTTATAGCCCACAGGGCCTGCAAGGCAGCGCCGAAGGCGGCCGCTTCCTCGCTTTCCGGGCACTCAATCGGAACTTCCAGTATATCGGCGATTATCTGCCGCCATTCCGGGGAATTGGAGCCTCCCCCGATGAGATGGACCGTTTCCGGTGACAGGCCTTGTTCCCGGAATGCATCCAGTCCTAGTCGTAAACCGAAGGCCGCCGCCTCCATTGCGGAACGCAGGGTGTGTCCCTGACTGAGGTTTTCGGTATTCATCCCACACAGGCAACCCTTTCCATGAGGCAGATTGGGGGTGCGCTCACCGTTGAAGAAAGGAAGGGTGATTAATCCGTCGGAGCCGGGAGGAACAGTTTCGACAAGCTCGTCTGTCTCCTTCACGCTCTTATCCAGCAGCCGGCGGAATTGTTCCACCGCAACCGTGCAGTTCATAGTGCACAATAGGGGCAGCCAGCCGTCGTTGGACGAACAAAAGGCACTGAGTCTGTCCTTTAAATCCACCATTGCTTGTGTGCGGAAACTGTAAATTGTTCCCGAGGTTCCAAGGCTGACCGTGACAACTCCCTCGCTAACAGCACCGGTGCCGATTGCTCCCATCATATTATCGCCGCCGCCGGAGGATACCGGAATTCCTTTGGGAAGTCCGAATTCGGCGGCCCGTTCCCCTGTAAGTTTGCCGCCTATTTCATTGTTGTTAATTATCTTCGGCAGTTTTGCATACAGATCAGTGTCCGGATCGATTGCCTTGAGCACTTTCGCTGCCCAGGTTTTACTATAGATATTAAAGTAGGCGGTTCCCGAGGCATCTCCCGGTTCGGTAAAATAGCGGCCGGTAAGGTAGTAGTTGATATAATCATGGGGAAGCAGAATACGGGCCAGTTGGGAATATGCTTCCGGCTTGTTCTTTTTTAACCATAAAATTTTTCCGGCGGTGAAACCCGGTAGAATGGGGTTGCCAACCTCATGAACCAGCTTCTCTTTTCCACCGTAGGCTGCGGTTATCTGTTCACACTCTTCATAGGTTTCCGTATCGTTCCACAACTTTACGTTGTACACCGGAGTTCCGTTTTTATCCAACGGTACAAAACCGTGCTGCTGACCACTCACCCCAACGGCGACGGCGGTTTGTTTTATCTCAGGATCGATTTGGGCAAAGCATTCCCGCAAGGCCTGTATCCACCATTCGGCCTTCTGCTCTCTGCGTCCATTTTCCTTGCTTATCAGTTGATGTGATGCTCTCGCAAGGGCCGCGATGCGTTTGTTCTCAATATCATAAAAGATAACCTTGGTACTTTGTGTCCCGTTGTCAACGCCGATGATTGTTTTACCGGTATTCATTTATATACTACCACCTTTCTCTATGTCAGGCGCTTCCAAAAAGCAAAGATTTTTGAAGTGCCAAGACTTTTACTTATACTTTACTAGAGCAGGTGTAGAAGTGAATGGACAATATTGTCTAAACATGTATAAAATTGACCTATGACTATAAGAGACGTGGTGTTTGTATATCAGATGAAGAGCAGGGAAGAGTTACAATGGCATGGGCGTTATCACAGACACGGGTCCCAAGAATACGAAGTACACTATTTTATTCAGGGAAACGGAAATTTTTTAAACGGTGATACTAATTACGGCATAAAACCCGGTTCTCTGTTTCTCACTTCTCCTGCTGTGTACCACTCTATTATTGCAAATGATATTGACCATCCGGTTTCCTATTATGCTCTGCTGTTTTATGCCGATCCACCGGAGGAGGCGCGGGAGTTGCTTTTGAGCCATATTGATACTGGCCGAGTGTATAACATAGGTACAAATTATCGTTTTTTCTTTGAAGAGCTTAAGGAGAAGGGTATGTCCGACCATATATTGCTAAAAAAATCTGCGGAATACCAGTTCTTGAGTTTTTTGTATCAACTGTCGGATGGCCTGCAGCAATTCAACTATGGGTCTAAAAGTAACCACCATATAGAAAAGGCTTTGCGGATTTTACAAACTTCGGTAATGGGAAACCTGACCTTAGGAGATCTGGCAGAAAAACTCGAACTCACCGAATCGTATTTAGTTCGTCTGTTCAAACAGAAGATGTCGATGACTCCCATGCGATATTATCGAAAATTAAAAATTGAGGCGGCCTCATCGATGCTGATCAATACCGAACAGCCGGTCTACGCCATCAGTCAAAAACTGCAATTTTACAGTGAGTTTCATTTTTCAAAGTGTTTTAAGCAATTTACCGGTTTAAGCCCCACCGCGTACCGGAAAAACTACTTTCAAATTTTAGGACAAGGATAACATACCGGCGGTTCCGCCTGTTCGGCGGAAACGCCGGCAGTTTTTGTTGGTCCTTCTAAGTGCCTTTATGCGCCGGCGGCCTCCAGGGCCTGGTCCAGGTCGGCAAGAATGTCGTCGATGTGCTCAATGCCGATGGACAGGCGGATGAGCTCCGGCTTTACTCCTGCGGCCAGCTGTTGCTCGGTGGACAGCTGGGCGTGGGTGGTGCTGCCGGGATGGATCGCCAGGCTTTTGGCATCGCCCACATTGGCCAGATGGCTGAAGAGTTTTAGCTGTTCTATAAAGCGGCGGCCGGCCAGGCGGGCGGCATCATTGTCCGAGGAGCTGCCGGCGGCCTTGCCTTTTACTCCAAACACTACCATTCCGCCGAATCCGTTTTCCAGTACGCGCCGGGCGGTGGTATTGGAGGGGTCTTTGGCCAGGCCGGGGTAGCGCACCCAGGCCACCTGCGGGTGTTTTTCCAGATGCCGGGCGACGGCAGCAGCATTTTCACAGTGGCGCTCCATCCGCAGGGGCAGGGTTTCCAGGCCCTGCAGCAGCTGCCAGGCGTTGTCGGGGCTGATAGCGGCGCCGGTGTTACGCAACAGAACGGTGCGAAGGCGTACGGCAAAGCAGACCGGGGCGTTTTCGCCGATATCCTTTGCCCAGCGGATGCCGTGATAGCTGGGGTCGGGCTCGGTGAATACTGGAAAGCGGGAGGTTCCCTGGGCTGCAGTCCAGTCGAACTTTCCTCCGTCCACTACCGCTCCGCCGATAACCGTTCCATGCCCGCCGATCCATTTGGTAAGGGAGTGAACCACAATGTCGGCGCCCTGCTCGATAGGCCGCTGCAGGTAGGGGGTAGAGAAGGTTGCGTCTACTATCAAGGGCAGGCCTTCGGCATGGGCGATCTCCGAGAGAGCCGGTATGTCGGCTACATCAAGGCCGGGGTTGCCGATAGTCTCGGTATACACGGCTTTGGTCTTGTCATTTATAGCTTTGCGAAGTCCGTCGAGGTCGCCGGGCTGTACAAAATTGACCTTAATGCCCATTCCCGGCAAGGTGGTACTGAAGAGGGTATAGGTTCCGCCGTACAGGTTACTGACCGACACAATTTCATCGCCCTGACCGGCAATGTTCAGGATGCTGTAGAAGACTGCAGCCGAACCGGATGCCACTGCAACCGCCGCACCGCCCCCTTCCAGCAGGGCCAGGCGTTCTTCTAAGACTGCCTGAGTGGGGTTCCCTATGCGGGTGTAAATGTTTCCCGGTGTCTCCAGCGCAAAGAGAGATGCGGCGTGCTCGGCGCTGTCGAAGACGTAGGAGCTGGTCCGGTATACGGGTACGGCTCGGGAGCCTGTGGTGGGGTCGGGTACTTGCCCTCCATGCAGGGCTTGGGTTTCGAAACGATACGGATTATTACTCATCTGATTCCTCCTTTAGATGCGTTTTGATTTCTTCAAGCTCATCCAGGTTATACGGGGTGGCTTGGTATACATAATAATTGAGCCAGTTGGTGAACAGCAGGTGGGCGTGGGCCCGCCAGGTAGCGGTGGGTTTTGCCTGGGGGTCGTCCCCCGGGAAGTAGTGTCGCGGTACGGCAATATCCAGCCCTTTGGCTACATCGCGGCGGTACTCGGCGGCCAGAGTATCGGTGTCGTACTCGAGGTGTCCGGTTATAAATATCTGGCGCCCCTGATGGGCGGAAACCGCACATACTCCCGCCTCCTCCGAGGCAGCCAAAAGCTCCAGCTGCGGCCGGGCGATGATATCCTCCGCCTTCACTTCGGTGTAGCGGGAATGGGGCACGGGAAAGCTGTCTTCGAAGCCGCGGAAGAGGGGCATATTGTTGTCATAGCGTTGGTGCTGGAATACGCCGAACAGCTTTTCCCCGAGGGGATACTTGGGTATGCCGTAGTGGTGGTACAGACCGGCCTGGGCTCCCCAGCATATGTGCAGGGTTGAGTAGACGTTGCGGCGGCTGTAGTCCATGATAGCGGCCAGCTCCTGCCAGTAGTCCACATCCTCAAAAGGGATCGTTTCTACGGGAGCACCGGTGATGATCATCCCGTCGTAGCGCTCCGCGCGGATGTGTTCCAGGGAAGTGTAAAAACGCTGGAGATGGTCCGGGTCGGTGTTCTTTGATTCATGTGAGATGGGATGCACCAGTTCAACATCGACCTGCAGGGGGCTGTTACTCAGAAGCCTTAGTAATTGGGTTTCGGTAGCCATTTTGGTAGGCATGAGATTGACTACCGCGATTTTTAATGGTCGGATGTCCTGGTGTTGCGCCCGGTCTTGGGGCATGACAAAGATATTCTCCCGCTCCAGGGCAGCTTTGGCGGGTAGGGTTGTCGGTATGTTTATCGGCATGGGGGCCTCCTTGCTACGACGCCCCCAACCGTATGCGCCGGGAGCGGGCGGAAGGAGGCGGCGGGGTTATTGTGCGTACATCATCATAGCGATTGCGCGAGTCATTGAATGTAGGTTGTGTTGCGCTTCATAGAAACAATTCATACGGAAAGAGTAAGGAATTATTTCCATCTGTGCAAGACCTCAGGCAGAAAAATAATTAAAAATTTGCTCTACTATCTCGAGACCGCCGCGCCGGCCGGTGTCTCGATAAGTCTGGCCGTCGGAGCTGCGGTACTCCAGCCGGATCTCGGCATCAACGCTCTCCTTGATAAAGCTGTCCATGCGGCCGCGAACAGGCGATTTAAGAGCACCCCGCTGGGTGGATTCGGCGTGTAATCGCAGCTCCTCCCTCCCCGAGGGAGACTCCCGTTCGATAGTCAGTTCCACCCCTTCATGCTCGGCGTTACCGGCGGAATCGCGCCGGCTCAGATTCTTAATGTCAACAATTTTTGCCCCGTTGTAAGTGGCAAAGAAGCGGGTGGCAACACCAACTTTCACAAAACAGAGAAAGCCCATAAAAAAGCTGCCCATCCAGGGGATTTTGGCAATCGACAACATACACGAGGTATCGGGCGCAGAAAAGTGGTTGCACTGCATCCAGATCCAGGACTCGGGAAACGAGGTGCCCCAGTCCTTTTCGATATAGCCCTTGCCGCCGGTAAAGTCGATCGGCGTGTCGTTGACCTGCAGCTGCCCTTCGAGGCGGTGGGTCATAGAGACCAGCCCGTGTTTACACTCCATTCTGGGAATAAAGCTGTACCAGCCCATGATGCCGGGGCTCAGCAGGCGGGCAGGATAGGGGCTGATGTTTTTGAAACCGAGTGTGCCGCGCAGGGCGATATCGCTGTGCTCTATATTCAGTGCAATGCAGCTGTCGCTAAATGTGGACTTGCCGACCCGTACTTCCAGCGCTTTGTCGGAGGCCTGGAACTGTTCCAGAGGGTACTGAATAAAATAGGTTTGTCCGCTCATCCCGTCGATGAGCTGAATAAAGGCGTAGCGCTCTTCCGGGCGGGTGCCGAGGGCTATCCCGGGAATAAAGGCATATACATGCTGCAGATCCGCAGATACCTGCTTAAAATACCAGCCTTCAAAGTAGCCGTTGCGGGAAAGGCTGCCTTGAAAAATGGACGGGTGATAGAGTTTTCGAAGTGCTTTCATGGAAAGAAGTATAATGAAAGCGGGCCCGGTCTGCGACCGGGCCCCGAAATTTGTGTGTTTCTTGCGAAGATTTTAATAATCTTCCAGCGGGGTGATTTTTCCCACTGAATTGAGCAGTTCAATATCTTCCTTGGAAAAGTTCTTCTTCTGATACCTATCTCCTAAAAAGCGCAGCGTAAAGAACAGAGCTGCAATACCAATTATCAGCAATATCCATACGCTCGTGATAAAGGATGAGAGCAGGTAAAGTATTGCTGAAATAGCAGCCGGTACCAGGGCATAGGGAATCTGGGTTTTCACGTGAGCGATGTGGTCAGACCCCGCAAAAATGGAAGACATAACGGTGGTATCGGAGATTGGGCTGCAGTGGTCACCGAAAATTGCACCTGCGAAAACCGCGCCGATAATTACATAGATAAGCTCTATGCCGCCGATGTTATAGGCCAGAGGAACGGCGATTGGGGTGAGAATTGCCATGGTTCCCCAGGAGGTACCGGTGGAGAAGGCGATGAACATGCCAATTGCAAAGACCAGGAAGGGCAGCAGCCCGGCGGTCATCCAGCTTTCGGTGGCATTCACCACATAATCTGCGGTGCCCAGTTCGCTGGTAACCGTACCGATAGACCAGGCCAGCACCATGATAACCAGGGCCGGCAGCATAGTTGTAATACCGGAGAGGATAGTCTCTTCGATCTCTTTGAAGCTCAACTTGTGAATTACCGCAAGCACCAGACCCATCAGGGACATTGCAAAAGCCGCCCAGGTAAGGGCAACCGCAACATCAGTGTCCGCCAGGGCGTCCATCATGCTCTTGCCTTCGGGGCCGCCGCCGGTATACCACAGTGCCCACACCCCGACTCCGATCAGAGTTACCAGGGGCAGAATAAAGTACAGCACATTCGCCCGTTCGGGCCGCACCGGCTCGCCTATGTCGTTTTCGACTGAAGAGAGGGGGGTATCGCCGTCGGCGATAACTTTTCCTGTCTTCAATGCTCGCAGTTCCGCTTTAGCCATAGGCCCAAAATCTTTTCCAAAAATGATCATCGGGACGGCGATCAGTGAGAGCAGACAGTAGAAGTTCCAGGGAATGGAATGGAGAAATGCAAAGTAGGGCTGGGTTCCCACAATGCCAATGGCGGCAAACGCACCGGCCAGCAGGGAGACCTGATACCCTATCCAGTCTGAGACCGGACCAAAGGTAGCCATGGGGGCGGCGGTTGCATCCATCACATAGGATAGTTTTTCCTTGGAAACCCGGTATTTCGCATTGATATCTTTGGAAGCGTTTCCGGTAATAACCGAGTCGGCATAATCGTTAAAAAATACCAGAATACCGAGGATCCATGTAAAAAGCTGCGAACGGCGACGGTTATTAATTTGCTTTTCCAGAGCCCGTGTCAAAGCTATGGAACCGCCAATTTTGTACATGAATGCAGCTCCCACACCTAACAAGGACACCAACACCAGAAACCGGGCATTCCATTCGTCGGTCATCACGTCCTTCATCCAGTCGAAGGTTGTTCCTACCGCGGCGAAGGGATCGCCCCCTGTAAAAATGAGCCCTCCCACCCAGATGCTGAAAAACAGAGAGATAAGCACTCGTCTTGTGATAATCGCCAGGGCGATGGCCACAATCGGAGGGATAATGGATAATAGACCAAACATAGCACTCTCCTTGCAATAAGATAGATTTACCTTATTGTTACATTACTCTGAGGCTGTGTCAAAAAAAATCTATTCAACTAACTAAAAATTTACAAGGTAGTGTTTTAAAGTTAAAATAATGAAACGTAACTGTCGGTGTTACTCTATTCTGCGGGCCTTCACCACACAGTCTATCTGGGCGGCCCCGCTCTCTCCCTCACCGTGGTCCAGGGCCTGTTGTTGCCTTTCAGCCCGCTCGACTTCAAGGGTTTCGTTCGTGCCGAACAGGGCGGTTATATCTGCCGGTGAGTAGAGGACGTCGGGGTCTTGAGGGCCCCCGGTACCGGCTTCGATGTTTGTTGAGTCATGGCCCACTAGCAGCAGGACCCCCTGTGGCCGCAGAGCGGCAGCTGCACGGAGCAGCACCTCGGAAAATTCTTCCCACGGCAGATGCAGGTAGAAGATGGTGATGCAGTCGTAGCTCCCCTCGGCGGGGCGGTAACGGGTAAGGTCCTGTACCTCCCACTTTACCGGCAGCTTGAGTTTTCTGGTAAGTTCCAGTCCCTTCTGAACGGCCACCTCGGAAAAATCCACCGCGGTAACCTCCCAGCCCTGTTTGGCTAAAAAGAAGGCGTTCCGCCCCTCGCCGGCGGCAAGGTCCAGCGCCTGTCCGGGCGGGATGTCCGCCATTTCCTTCTTTAGAATTTCGCTGGGCTCCTGGGGCCACAGCAGCTCTGTGCCGCTGTAGCGCTGGTTCCATTTATCTTTGTGCATATAGTATTCCTTATGGTTCTATCACTTCAAATTGACCCATCATTCCCGCATCCTCATGCTCCAGCAGGTGACAGTGGTACATGTAGATGCCGGTGTAATCCTCAAAACGCTTAATAATACGGATTACATCCCCGGGCCAAAGAAGCACCGTGTCCTTCCAGCCGGCCTCATTGGCCGAGGGCGGGCGGCCGTTTACCGATAGTATCTGAAACTGACCGTCATGTACATGAAAGGAGTGGGGAACGTTCATCATGCGTCCCATCATCCCCCGGCCATGTTCGATTTGCCAGATTTCGGTTGCTACTAATGGTACCCGTTCGTCGATGCGGTTCATGTTCATGGTTTTCCCATTGATAGTAAGCCGTCCTCCGGGGCCCATGGTAGACATCACGAAGGAGCGGCTGCGCTCTGCCTCGGAGGCGGGGATAGGCTCGATAGTATTGAGCTGGAGGGATGAGTCGGGGAAGGGGTGCTTGGCTGTATCGGTGGTTTTGTTACTGGCGATTAGGCGCAGTACCCGGTAGGTCTCTCCCCCGTTAGTTTCGGCAAATAGATGCAGCTTCTCGTTTTCCTGTACATCCCTAAAGTCGATGAGTATCTCCGCCCGCTCGGCCGGCGAGAGGACCAGGGCGCTCATCTCCACCGGCTGTTCGAGAAAACCGCCGTCCGAGGCGATCTGCAAAAAAGAGGCCTGGTCCTCCAACTGGATTCTGAGTACCGAAGAATTGCTCCCGTTGAGCAGCCGCAGCCGGAGCACATTCCGGCTTACCTCCAGATAGGGCTGAAGCTCTCCATTGACCAGGATAGCATTGCCGGAGTATCCGCGCATTACATCCGGCATGGATGGGTTGTAGGTGATGCGGCCGTCCTGCTGAAAGCGGCGCTCCTGCAAAATTATGGGTATATCGTTTTCTCCGTAGCGACGGGGGAGGGGAAGGGAGTCGGAATTCTCGTCTTCGATTATAAACAGACCGGCCAGCCCGCGGTACACCTGTTCGGCGGTGGTGGGGATCAGATGGGGGTGGTACCAGAGGGTGGCGGCTTCCTGATCGATGGGAAAAGAGGCCTGCCAGGAGGACTTGGCCGGCACCTGCTGGTGAGGCCCGCCGTCCATTTCCGCCGGCACATGGGCACCGTGCCAATGAACCGTGGTAGCCTCATTCAGCTGGTTCTCAACATCAATACGAACAGTATCGCCCCGCTGCACCCTAATTGTAGGGCCCAGGTAATTGCCGTTATACCCCAGGGTCGAACTTACTGCTCCCGGATAGAACTCCCGCTCCCCCGCCTGCACCTGCAGGTTGAAGTGCAGGATACCGTTCTTCTCCGTGCCCTCCAGCAGAGGCGGGATAGGCAGGGGAGTGGAGAAACCGGCCTGCTGCCCTTCTTCGGCCCTCGATTGATCCCTCTCCGAGGCATTTGCCTCGGAACGTCCGGCCGCCGCCGGCATGACCAGCCCGACAAGCAATAAGAGAAAACACAGCGCCAAGAGACGCTTCACTATTCTGTCTTTCATTGTTCTTTTCATCATCCCCTTCTTTACTATATCAAACATAAGGAGTGAAAGCAGGGGAGGCAAGTTAAAACGAAACGGGGCTCACGGGATGAGCCTTTTCAGGTTTTTATAAAGCACCATGTTTAGACAATAACCTTTTTGCTGAAAATTTAGATTTTTGTTGCAATATTTTACATTCACAGATACATTAATCTGTATTGAAATGGAGGGGTGAAAATGAATATTCGCGGAAAAATGCTATCTGCCTTTGGAATAGTGGTTATTATAATTCTTTTCAGCGGAATAATGGGATATCAACAGATAGGCCGGTTATATCAATCATCGAGAAAAGTAGCTCAGGTCACGGTTCCCCATGCCAGGGCTATGCAGGATTTTGCGCTTTCAGTTACAACTGCCCATCTGTGGATAGAAGAAATTATGGCTGGTGCTGAAAGCCGGGACCAACTAAATAAGGTTCATGATAAGTTCGATCAGGCCCATTGGTATATTAAGGCTCTGAAAGAGGGCGGCAGCAATGAAAAATACCAATTAGAGCCGGTTGGAGATGAGGAGTTGGTTGCAGCCCTCGATAGTCTCACACATAAACTAGACCGGTTTATCCGCACGGTAAATGTGCGTATGGAACTGGATGAAGATGATGTAAATGCCCTGGCCATGGCGGATGAGACCTTTGACCGGCAGTTTAGTCAGATGATGAGCGAGGGCGAGGCGGTCGAGGCGCAAATAACCGGGCATGTTGAGGATAGTTTAGCTGAAATGCAGCAGACTGCTATAAATGGAAAGATGATGCTTCTCGGAGCTACGGTTGCGGCTGTCTTGTTTTCACTTTTGATTGCCCTGCTGTTTTCGGGAAGCATAAGCCGGCGGATCAAGAACCTGTTTCAATTCAGCGGCCAGCTGGCGGAGGGAGATTTCTCCAACACAGTGGCCCTGAAAGGAAGGGACGAAATTGGAATGATAGGCGACAGTATGAATAATGTGTCCCACTCACTTCATTCAATGGTATCGGAGGTACAGGAGGTGTCCGGCAATCTGACCGATACTAGCTTAGAACTCTCATCGAATATGGATGAAACATCTACCGCCGTTAATCAGATCACCGCTCATCTGGACTCAATGAGGAATATGATTTTAAACCTTTCCGCAAGCATAGAGGAGTCCTCCGCTTCTATGGAAGAAATCGACCGCAGTATTGGTTCATTAGATGAAATGATTGAAACCCAGTCTTCAAATGTGACCGAGTCTTCCGCTTCGGTGGAACAGATGATTTCCAATGTGAAATCCGTTACCCAGAATGTGGTTAATATGGAGGAAAGTTTCACCTCTTTGAAGGAAGCCTCGCAGACGGGCCGGACAGTGCTGAACGAAAACAACAGTGCCGTAAATAAAATTGCGGAAGAATCGGCAGCGCTACTTGAGACCAACCAGATCATAGCTGGAATTGCAGGAAAAACAAATCTACTGGCTATGAATGCCGCTATTGAGGCGGCCCATGCAGGCGATGCAGGCCGTGGGTTTGCAGTAGTAGCCGATGAGATACGTAAATTAGCGGAAGATACGAGCGTAAAATCCAAGGAGAGTGGGAGCTTTATCAAAAACCTCAAAACGCTAATGGACCAGATGGTTGAATCGGCGGATAAGCTGGTTCAGGCTTTTGACGAGGTTGAACGACGAATCGGTGGTGCAGTTAACCTGAGCAGTGAGATAAAAAACAGCATGGAAGAGCAGAGTGCCGGTAGTTCCCAGGTGCTGCAGGCTCTTTCTCAAATCAGTGATATTACCAGTCAAGTGAAAAACGGATCGACCGAAATGCGCACTGGGAGCCAGGCTATCCTTAGAGAAATGCAAAATGTCAAAGACAATACCCAGGAAGTGCAGCAAAGTATCGAAGAGATTGCCCAGGGATCGAATGAAATAAACAAAGCTGTATCCCACGTAAACGAACTCACTGAGCATAATAAAAGTCATGTCGATACATTAAAAGCTAATATGCAGAAGTTCAAACTGAAGAAATAGCACATTTATTGGAAACACACCGGGGCTATTTAGTGAAGTAGCTGGGGGGCTCTTCCTCCGGCCGCTCGTCCACATATACGCTCAGCTTTTCCTGGTAAAAACATACCGTACCTTTTACCCTGTCTGCGTCTTGCAGCGGTTCGGGGTATGCCCAGGCCGTTTCCGGTGCCTTCTTCCCGTCTACCTGAATAGACCAGTATTTGGACTTGCCCTTGTATGGACATACGGTGGTTTTCTCGATCGGCACCAGGTAATCCCAGTTGATATCACTCTCCGGGATGTAGTAGCGTATCGGGAGTCCGGTCTCCAGGAGTATCCGGGGATTTGTGGTATCCGCAATAACCGTGTCGTTGAACTTTATGACTACGTGTTTGGCACTCTCTCTGACGTCGATACGGGTAAAGGGATCCCGCGGATGGCCGAGCATCTCCTCTTCCTCCTCGTACCAGCTGTCCATAGCCCTCCAGTTTAATAGGATGTAACCCCGTAAGTCGGGCCGCCCCTCTTTAAGATCCGGATAGGCGTAGGCTGATTTTTCGGCGCGGGAGCCGCTGCCGTCATCGATGTGGTAAGACAATATTCTTCCCTTTGACGGGGATTCAGGTTCTTTGTCCAGCTTTGTCAGAAACGACATTTGAACATCCTCTTCGGGGAAGGCGTAGTTCATTTTAAAAGGCGATTCCCGGACCAACAGCGCCTTGCTGCTGTCGGCGAGCAGCTTACCTGCAAAATAGGCTCTTATTCGGGTGCCCGTGGGGGCACTTACCATTGGAGTGTTTATTTGCATAAGAAGCACCTCCTCTTGTTCTATTAGTATAATGATAAGACAGGGGGAAGGTAAAATTTTTCCCGCCAATACAAGTATGAGGAGCTATACGGGAACTATCGGAAAAATGAACGAAACAAGGCAGAAGTTGATCGGGGCACTATGAAAAGCAGGAAGCTTTTTCTATACTAGTAGTCGAAACAATCGGTTACCACAAAACACGGAAGGAGAGAGAGCATGGGAATATTCGATACGGTCATTCTCGATGAGCCGAAGGTCTGCAGCTCCTGCGGCGCGACGATTGATTCGATTCAGACAAAATCCTTTTCTTCCGCTCTCAGGGAATATCGGGTGGGAGATATCGTAGGCGGCTCGCCGATGCTCACCGGAGTTGTTCGGGAGGACCTCTTCTGTTCGAGCTGCAATAGTGTCTCTCAGGAGGTCTACTTTTCCATCTGGCACACCCTTTTGGCGGGGGTCTACGATACGGCCGATGATGCCGAAGAACGGCTTCTTCACATAGACCGGGCGGAGCTGATGGATTTTATTGTCCGGCATCAGAAAAAGGCCGAAACCTGGCATGTGCGCTTTGCGCGCCTGTACGGAGACCTCAAGAACTGGTATGAGTATCAGCGGGCAAATAGAACCGAGGATACTCCGGGTCACGATCCGAAATTCCTTCGAATACATG
>JAIPFV010000150.1 GCA_021736475.1 Spirochaetia bacterium
CCAAGCGGAGTGTATTCATAAGCGGTGGTGTTGCCCTGCGGGTCTTCTGTCTCCACCATATTGCCCAGCGGGTCGTAACTGCGGTTCCAGGTGTTGCCGTTGGCATCGGTGGAGGTGAGCACCTGGTCCCGGCTGTTGTAGGTGTAGCTCCTCTCGGCTCCTGCATAGGGTTCGGGGAGTTTCTCGGTGATGATGCGGCCCATCTCGTCGAGCTCGTAGCGGAAGCGGGTGTCGTTGCGGTCGGTGTAGGCGATGAGCCGGCCGGCGCTGTTGTACTCCCACTGCTCCGTGCTTCTGTCGGGGTGGATCGCCTTCGTGCGCTGGCCGCTTCCGTTGTAGCGGTAGCGGGTGCGGTAGTCCTCCTCGTCAGTGAAGCTCACCGGGCGCCCGGCGCCGTCGTATTCCCACTGCCTGCTGCTCTGATCGGGATTGATGACGGATGCTATTTTTCCCATGGCATTGTACTCGTACTCGGTTTTATTATCCCTTGGATCGGTACGGCTTTCGAGAAGCCCGCGACCGGTGTAGCTGAAATATTCGCGTATGGGAAACTCAAGGTCTTGAGCGCTGATGGTTTTAGAGACAACCCTGTCCCGCTCGTCGTAGGTGAGCTCTGTGCTGGTTCCCGCGGGGTCGATCACCTTCCATACAAGCCCGTCATCGTAGAGGTACCGTGTTTCAGTGAAGCTGCTCTCATCGAGTTGTTGTTTTTCTGAGACGAGTTCTCCGGTGTACGGGTCATACTCGTATTTCCAATGGGCCGACAGCTCATCGGCGGCCGAATAGATCGATTTAGTGAGGGTTTTGCCCGCCTCATCGTAGGTATAGCGTATGCTCTCTCCGAGGGGGTTCTCAAGCGAGAGAAGATTGTGGCGCTTGTTGTAGGTGTACTCGTATCGGTTTCCCGCGCGGTCGATCAGGTAGTCGATGTCCTTGCGCTTGGTGTAGAGGGTTTGTTCGCTGCTGCCGTCGGGGTAGCTGACTTTTGTGAGACGCCCTGAGGGGGTGTATTCATATTCGGTGGCGTTTCCAAGCGGATCAGGGGAGTTATTCAAACTACGGATCGGGGGGTAAATGTATGGGGTGGTACGCGGATGGGCGCAGATTGTTTTTTCCATGGCCCTTTTTTCCTTCTCCAAGCATACAGGTCTTTTGTGAGAATAGCAATTCGGAATTCTGAAAAAGCGCAGGCTCTCGGGGGTACCGATCGGGTCTGATGAACTTCAGGAATCAAAAGTTAGAATGGAAGCGCTTTGTCCTCGGGCGGGAGTAACTCCCGCCCTCGTGTGGGCGCTCCATTCTTCTTTTCTCTATACTCTCAACCTTCTGCATATTTATTCCGATTTTTTTTCAGGTAGACACCGTTGCTGATTTATTCTTCCTTCTCTCTCTTTTCATAAATCTTTGCTCATCACTCAAACCGAATGAGCCGTTTAAGCTGACCTGCTCTACAAGGGAGAAGACAGCTAAACTCAGCTACCTATCCATACCACTGTGGTGATGAGTTTTGTGATAGTACGCTCTTTCTACCTAAATAACCGACAGGAAAGAGATTTCCTGTCGGTTGGTGACAATGTTTTAGTTTATCCACACGGATTTATCAATCAAAAATACTCTACTTGTTCATTCGAGTAAGATTGCTGCTTTACATCTCTAACTTCGTTCCATCATCTTAATAGATTTAACAAAGGTTATCGAAAGTAATTTGTCTGAAAATCGCCTATTATCATTTGAAAAGAATAAATAGCCAAAGTCTATGAAGTAAACTACGAATAGGACCTGATTTATGATTTCCCAATAAGATTGATCACCAACAAAACCCTCAAAGGCGATTACACGCAACATTTCAGATAAAATGGGAAGAATAAAGATTAAATTGCTAATTAACAGCCTCCAAATCGCCCCATGCTTATATGTTCGTAATAGCATTCCGCTGATTGATATATGCATTATACCCCTCAAAATCATATAAGAAAAACCAAAAGAGAGGACGGCTATAGACAAAACACCCCACGACTCAAGATATGTCATCGAAATCAAAAAAACTATCATTAAAAACAGAGAATCGAATGCTTCGTAGAAAAACGATTTATTTTTCCTGATATCGCAAAAATCAAATTGTCTCCCTCTACTTGCAAGAAACATTATAGAAAGCATCATAACAAGTGAAAAAGCAAACGCAGATAAAAGTACTTCAATTCGATACACAGAGAGCATTAAAGGAACTATAATCGATGTTGCTAAAAGCAATATTACAAAAACAATATAACGTATCATTTTTTACACCTCTCTTTTTGAATCTAATCATTAGCAGTGTTTTTTAGAGCAGTACCCGCTTTATTCAGCAAATCGCTAAATTCAGAGAAATTAAATCCAACTGATACTGTACCTAAAAACGGTGACGCGCTTGCAGAAACAACCAACTCATCATCAAGATCACCAAATCCAGTATTGAGTCCAGAATCCCTCTCAATTGGAAGGTTGTGGTAAGGCAACAAGATGTCAGTAATTAATAGATAGCCATCTTCTGGTTTCTCGATTGTGCGTTTATTTGAGTATTCTAAATAAGGCCCATTATTTGACTCAGGTAATAATTGTATATTAGCCTTAAAACCAGCTTCTACAGTCTGACTTTCTTCACCAGCAACATTAAACTCGGATCCAAGTGAAGATAAATCAATATCTACTCCCACATTTACCAATGGGGTATTGAGTTCAACCCCTAATTTAGGTCCGATTCGTATTTCGCCCTGAAAAATCTGCCCAATTTCAGTCAGCCAATTAATATCATCAACACCTAAAACTTCTTCACTACACAACCCCAACGGATCAATATAATTCACCGGATCATTCTCAACATAAACATACCAGTTTGCACCATCCTTCACCGGGTCTACCGTGGTCCACCGCATCACCATGGGATCATAGTCCCGGAACCCGTAATCATATCTTCCGCTGTAAGGGTCAATCCTTTTGCCATTGTAACCCAGGCGGTTCTCACCGTCAAACCGACCTTCGGTAAGACGGCCAAAGGAATCGTAGGCGTATCGCTTTTCAAGGGTGCCCCTCCGGCTGAAGGTTCCCATCACCGATCCCAGCCCGTCCTGGGTGCAGTAGCTCTTGGACAGGGAGCCCCCGTGGAAGAAATCCAGGAAGGAGCGTCCGGATCCGGTAATGTCGTTTCTCACGATAACCGAACCATTGGTCTTAAGGTATTCACTGGTGGGATTGAACACCCTTCCCGAGTTGCCGTACCATCCGCCCCGGCGGCTTCTGCCGGCGCCATCCCGGTCCTCGGCCAGGACATCGAAGCCCAGGCCGTCGTAGAGGTAGCTTACCCTCTCGCCGGTGTTGGCGAACCGGTCCCGGTAACGGCCGCCGTGCAGGTCCGTAATCTCTTCCCGGCTGATCCGTCTGCCGAAGCTGTCGTAGGAGTAGAGGATCCCCTTGTCCATCGGTCTTCCGGGACTGCCGAGAAATCCCCGGTGGTTGCTGGTAATCCTGGTAAGACGGTTCTCCCCGTCGTAGCTGTAGGAGGCTGATAACATACCCAGAGATTCTCCTGTCATGTTGCCGTTGGCGTCCCAGCTGTACTCCCGCTCTCCGGCCTTTGTGAGCCGGTTTTCCTCGTTGTAGGTGTAGGCGATCTCGCCCCAGCCGTTGGTCTTGCCGGCGATGTTTCCCGCCTGGTCGTAGGAAAACTCTTCGGTCCACAGGGGCTGGCGCAGGAGCCGGTTAAGCTCTCCGTGGCTGAACCAGCGGCGAACCTCCCCGGGCAATCTTCCCGAAAGGGAGCTCCGGTCCTTCTCGAAGAAGGAGTGGCCTTTCATCCGGGCGGCGGCCCGGTAATCGAATCCTTTCAGATCAGGAAAAACATCGGAGAGTTCGTTGTAGGTTTCCTCCAGACCCGATGAGAAGTCCTCCTCACTGAAACCCAGATCCTGCAGGACCGAATTCCTTCCGAAGAGGTTTCCCATTTCATAGCGGGAGGAGCCCCGGCCGTTCAGCCAGCCTTCGTCCCGGTTATGGCCGTTGTGGTGACCATTTTTGATCTCTTCGGGGATAACACCTAAGTAGATCCGCTCCCGGAAGTCTGCCACGCTTTTGCCTCCGGCGAAGGAGTAGGAGGCCTCGGACAAGCGCCCGGCGTTGTCGTATTCCCAGGCGGTTAATCGGCCCAGCTCATCAACCTGGAGGATCTTCTGGCCCGTCTCGTTGTAGGCGTAGAGGCGGGAGGGGAGCCTTCCATTACGGCGGCTGTTGCGGCCGTAGCCGTGGTGATTCCCGTTGTTCCATTCCTCGTCGTGGCTGATGGAGGTGATCCTTCCGGCCTTGTCGTAGGTGGTTTCCCGGGTGATGCCGTTGGGCAGGATCCGGGAGGTCTCCCGGCCCAGCTCATCGTAGCTGAAGCGGGTCACCTCTCCCTCTGCGTCGGTCATGCTCACCGGCAGGTTCAGCTCGTTGTAGCTCCAGCCGGTGCTCCGGTTGCCCTCGGCCCAGTTGTAGCTTCGTCTTCTGACGACGGGATTAGGGGAGTTATTCAAACTACGGATTGCATAGCTGGGATATTGGGCGGTACGCGGATTGTCGCAGATTGTTTTTTCCATTGCACTTTTTTCCTTTTCCAAGGATACAGGTCTTTCGTAAGAAAGGCACTTCAAAAATTCCTTTAGTTCCTTCTATGCCTTGTCCATCTCCATCTCCACCTCCCCTTTTTCCTTAATGCATGGACTGGATAAAAACAGGAACACTATATAGCGAAGTTAATGGCCAGTCCTCGTCTGACCTGAAAGAAAAAAAGATGGCCCCTAAACGGGGCAGAATCATTTATAGATACTTATTTTCTATGTATGTACAGACTTAATACGATCTTACAAAATTAATAATGCCGAAAGCTATCATCAATATACCAAAAATTCTAAAATATAATCCGCCGTGTTCCCGAATAACTTTCATTTTACTTTTTGAAAAATGCCCATACATTTTTCCAATAAATGAATAACCAATTACACTTAGACCTATAAAAACTTGAAAAAAACCATTGTAGAACATCTAAAAACCTCCATTCATCCGAAAGTTAAACCGGGGAAATGGCTCTGCAGGTTATCTATTTTCTTATGTTGATAATTACAATTACTCAACCGGAATTAAAGGAATGCCATTATTAGAACATATATACACATTCCACCGCCAACCATAGTTGCCACTAAAGTAATAACTCCCTTTAGTAAGATCCTTTTCCTGTTTTCTTCATTCTTATACTTGGGATGAGATATTTTACCCATACCAAGTAAAATACTTCTCACAGAAACTATTAAAAAATACAGTATTGCTATAAGTACAAGTAGGTATCCCCACATATTTAACTTCTCCTATTATGGAAGCGGTGACTGAAATGGAATATCTTGGCCATTTTGCGTTTTTACTCCGGTAGCAGTGGAAGTAATCAACTTAATATACATATCACCTGGATTTACCTTTCGCTTATTATCTGCCTCTGAAACAAGATTGGCTCCATCTGCCATTACATTAAGACCTATTAGTACACTACCGCCTGCAGTAACTTCGCAAGCAGCGACCCCTCCAACACCTCCAAGTATCATTTCTCCAGTTCCAAAAATCTTTTGGACTTTCGCCTCTTCGTCTGTTAATGGTGCTCCAGTTGGTTTTGCGATCCATGTCGCATAAGGATTTGCTGATGCTTGAGCATCACTTTCAGTCAACCCAAAAGGATCGATCAGATTCACCGGATCATTCGAGACATAAGTATACCAATTTGTGCCATCCTTCACCGGGTCTACCGTGGTCCACCGCATGGTGAGCGGATCATAGGCCCGGTAGCCGTAGTCATACCTCCCGGTATAACCATCCACTCTCTTGCCGTTATAGCCCAGACGATTTATCCCGTCGAAGCGGCCCTCGGTGAGCGCGCCGAAGGCGTCGTAGGTATAGCGCGCTGCCAGGCGGCCCCTTTTATCAAGCTCTCCTATCACCGAGCCCTGCTCGTCCTGCAGATA
>JAIPFV010000003.1 GCA_021736475.1 Spirochaetia bacterium
GATGCCCGAGGTTGGTATCGGTGATGTTGCCGAGTTTCTGCCGGAACTCGAGCAGTACCGTCGCAGCCATCTGGAGCATGTAGAGCTGGAGGTGAAGTACGAGGGGTATATCCGCCGACAGCAGCAGCAGGTCGACCGCTTTCAGCGGCTGGAGAACATGCGCATCCCAGCCGATTTCCAGTACGACCGGCTGGAGGGCATCTCCACCGAGTCGCGGCAGAAGTTCAAACAGATCCGGCCGCTTTCCGTGGGTCAGGCCTCCCGTATCTCCGGGGTCCGCTCTTCGGATATCGCCGTGCTAATGGTGATGTTAAACAAGGGTAAGGGGAGCAGGTAAATGAAGGTATTGGCTGCAACAGAGCGTCAATTGCTGCAGGAGGGGCTCGAACAGCTGGAGCTGCCGGCCACTGCAGCGCAGCTCGACTGGTACGAAGAGTACGTGCGACAGCTGCAGGTGTGGGGCCAACGGGTGCGTCTGATATCCGGCAGCACTCGTGACATCGTGGTGCGGCATATCCTCGACTCCCTGGCCCCCTGGCGGCAGATTAGCACGTATCTCGACAGTAATAGCGATGGAAGCTTAGCCGACATAGGCTCGGGGAACGGATTCCCAGGTCTGGCCCTGGCCGGAGTGTTCCCCGGGGCTCATGTGTACCTTATCGAACGCTCTCCCAAAAAGGCGGCCTTTCTGCGTTCAACTGCGGGGGTATTGTCTTTGGCGGAACAGGTGCAGGTAGAAGAGGCGGATGTAAGGGAGTTCGGGCAACGGGTTCCGCTGCTTATCAGCCGGGCTTTTATGCCTATGGCCAAGGCGTATCCTCTGCTGCAGCCCCTAATGCCGCCAGAAGGCGGGGTTATGATTTTTTATGCGGGTCGCAGGCTTACCATAGACAAGCAGTTTGAACTGAAGCCGGAACTTAAGGAATCCACCGAGATAGTGCCGATAAAGGTCCCCTTTTTAGAGGAACAGCGGCACTTGTGCATTATTCACTGCCCCTTGCGCTGAATCTGTTTCATCTTTCCAAGCAGCTGGTCCTTTTCCACCAGATCAATCAGGCGAGCCTCGACAAAACTCTGGGCGCCTTCGGAGAAATCCCCGGCGGTCACACAAATCCCCCTGCCGGCTTTGACCTCTTTTACCTTTGCATACAGGTCGCGTAACAGGAGCTCGCCAATTTGATTGGTGGTACGCACGAAGCGGAAGAGGACGGTATCCTCCCATTTGACGGTGCTTACGTCGGCCAGGATATCGGCATATTCGCTTTTATGCATGCTGATATCTGTAATCTTGATTTTTGCCTTGGGAAAAAAGGTTAAGCTCAACTTGCGGCACAAAGCTACAAAGTCGGAAGTCGGGGCAATCAGAAAGGTCTGCAGGCTTTCGTTTCGGTTCAGCTCACTGTACTGCTGGATGAGGGAATGCACATCCTTGTAGGAGGGGCGCATATTCTGAATATCTTCTAACAGATTTATTGCCTCGCCTATCTGCTGTTGGTTGATGTAAGCTAAGGCTAAACGGTACATGAGCTCTAGTTTATTCTCAATCTTTAAGTTCTCATGCCGCAGGCCAATAGTGAAGTCCAGGATTGCCTGGTCGATGCGTTTTGATTTCATATTGATACTGCCGGCATACAGGGCCGCTGTAGGGCCTATGTTTCCATCGGTGCGCAGGTGCGAGAATACCTGCAGGGCTTGGTCGTTTTTTCCCAGGTTATAATAACATTGGCCCAGGGCAAATAGCGCCTCTTTATCCTCAGGCTCCAGATCTAGGGTTTTACGCAGTGAATTAGCAGCATCGTTGTATCTTTTAACTTTAAGCAGGGTCATACCCAGGTATTTGAGGGATTGTACGTGTTCCGGCTGCTGTTGCAGCGCTTGCTGCAGTAAAGAAGCCGCTTTTTCGTAATTCTTGGCTTTATATTCTAGGTAACCAAGATTATAATTAACTTCAAAGACGTCCTGTTTCATAGTACGGGCGAGTTTGAAGGACTTATAGGCTTCTTTTAGGTGCTGGGCCCGCAGAGCGGCAATGGCGTGCTTAAGGGTAAAGTCGAACTCATCCAGTTCTTTATCGGTTGCACAGAGTTCGATTAGCATATCATATGTACGCATGGCCTTCTCGTATTGGCCCTCTTCCAGATGATTCCGGCCGACAACCTGCAGGGCCTCGGAATCCTTTGGATTCTGGGCGAGTCGCCGGTTGGCTTCCTTCAACTCCACCTGTTTGTTCTTTTTACGGTTGTTTTTTCCATTTTTGGGATTGTCTTTCTTATTTTTCTTCGCACTTAAGACGAGAATTAATAAGATAGCAACAACTGCAACGATACTTGGTATTACTATGACAGCGACTGATAACATAATCACATTATGGTGTTCTTTAATAGGCAAGTCAAGAAATGCCAATGGAGGTAACTGTGGATAACGGTAAAATTGGAATAAAAGTCGCGGATGGAAGTTTTTATCCTATATTAGACGAGGGAATGGCACAAAAGAAGCGACTGGTGCTGACCACCGTAAAAGACAACCAGGAAAGTGTTCAAATAGACTTGTATAAGGGCAGGGGAGAAGAAATGGCGGATGCCGCCTATGTGGGGAGTCTCCTAATCGAGAATATCAGCCCCGACGCACAGGGCAACGCCGAGGTAGAACTGGTGGTTGGGGTGGATGAAGAGGGAAACTTAGAAAGTGTTGCCGAAGATAAGCGCAGCGGAGCCCGTCAGAGTCTGTCGGTAGGCTTGAAAGACCTGGATGAATCAGGATTGTATGAGGTCCCCGATTTCTCTTTTGAAGAAGATACAGATCTCGAGGACATTTTCGGCGATGAGAGCGAGGAAGATCTCTCTGCAGAATCAGATTTTACCGAATTTAATGAACCGGAGATGGAAGACTTCGGGCTGGACGATTTTTCCGACCAAGATCTAAGTGAAGATTTAAGTGAAGATCTAAGCGAAGATCTAAGTGAAGATCTAAGCGAAGATCTAAGTGAAGATCTAAGTGAAGATCTAAGTGAAGATCTAAGTGAAGATCTAAGTGAAGATTTTGCTGCGCAGGAGTCCGGGTTTGATGAGAGTGAAGAAATGTTTCCCTCGGAAGAGCAGCTAGGTGCTGAGTTCGGAGATGAGTTAGAAACAGGCGAACTCTCTGAGGACGCATTCCCCGAAGGTGAGTTATCTGAAGAGGATCAGCCCGAAGAGGAACAGGGTGAGTCAGGGTCAAAGGCCCGGCCTATTCTGGTAGCTCTGCTGGTTATTCTGGCCATCGGATTACTGGGCGCTCTGTTGTATTTGTTTGTGTTTATGGCCGCCGACCAGGAGGAAACCCCTCCGCTTCAATCTCAGCAGGAACAGACCCAGGAACTAAGCCAAGAGCAGCCACAGGAACAGGCTCAGGAACAGACCCAAGAACAAACAGAGCAAACTGTTGCAGAGGCAACTCCGGAAGAGAGTGCAGAGGCAGAGGATGAGGTAGTGGTTACACCGAGCCGGGATGAGGTTGAGTTTACCGGCGGGGTATGGTATAAAATCCGCTGGGGTGATACTCTATGGGAAATATCATCCAGTTTTTACGACAACCCCCGATTATATGATAAAATTGCAGAAGAAAACGAAATCCGAAACCCGGACATCATTTACGCAGAGAACAGTATCTTTATTCCAAAAACGGAGTAGTCTGCCCCGGGAGTTCACTGTATTTCTGCTGCTAATTCTATGTATCTCATGGCCCCTTTCAGGAAGTGAACGGGGTTACTCTAACCTCGCCTCATTAATCAATTCATTACAGCTTAAGGAACCATACCAAACGGAAGCTCTGTTTAATACTATTGCCGCAGGAACGCTGAAGCCGGAAATTGTAGACCGCTACAGTCTGAATGCCGCTTTCTTTTTAGGCATTTACGCGCTCGAACATGAACAGCTGGTAAGCGCGGAAAAACTGTTTCTCTATGCTGCCCAAAAGCCAAACTCGGAACTGTCTAAGTTCGCTTCAGAAGAGTACGTAAAGCTGATGGGCCGGCAGGAAAAATGGCAGGAACTTATCGACTATTTTGAAAATAACGTGATATCGGGGATCAGACCGCAGACAGCTGTCTTATACGCAAGGGCCCTTTTGCAGGCCGGCCGGGTAGAGCCCTTTCTGGAGGCGGTGGAAGAGTTTCAGCCCCTTGTTTCCGCCCAGGCGGACCCGGAGCTGCAGGCTATCTTTTTGCTGCTTCGGATAAAACAGGCCCGCAGGGCTGGTGATACAGTTTGGCGGCGGCTTTTGATCGAGTTAGTTGGTACTTATACCAGGGAGCAGCTGCCCAGTGAACTGTTTGAAGCAGAGGGCGAGATGAGTTTAATGCGCCTGCCGCCGGAAGCTTTCTCGCAGCTCGCATACAGTGTGCTGCAGGGGAAATATGCGTATGCCAATAGCGATTACGGCAGTTCTTTTTCCCATTATCTTAACTTTATGAACTTGGTTGTTGAAGACTTTCACGGAGGCAGTGAGGTCTATGGACTTATCTCCAAGGTGATAAATGATGAGTTTACCCTGAGCGGTCTGTACTCGGGACGTACCTGGGAGGCTTATGCTGCAGCCGGGGCTGGACGACGCCGGTTGGATGAGATAGTTGGGGATTCGGTGTCAACCAACTCTCCGGTAGTTCAAGCGGCCCTATTCTGGATGCTGGAGACCGAAGGTTACCTGGCCCGTAAGCTCGGCCGTTTTTCCCGGGCGCGGGAGCTGTACGAACGCGCGCTTGAGCTCTCCCCGCCGGCAGAAGCGCAGCGGATTATGTGGTATATCTTTGACTGTACCTTCCGGGCTAACACTTCGGAGGCGGTATCCCTGCTGCCGGATGCAGCGGTGCAGTGGCAGGACCCTTCTTATTATTCTGATGTGCTGTACAATCTGATCGATCGCCTGGTCAGCCGTCGCCAGTGGACACAGATTGCAGTAGTTGCCGATGAACTCTCGCAGGCTGTTCCCGGTGTTGCTTCTGCGCGGGCTGCATATATCTCGGCCCGGGCTGCGGAAGCGGGGTATCTTTCCGCCCACCGTCAGCAGATTATCCAGTGGCTGTATACAGCGGTAAATAACTCGTGGGGTACTGGTGCCGGCCTTTATTACCGTCTGATGGCGGCGGCCGCCCTGGAACGCTACGATATTTCTATCGATGTAATGCAGCCCTCCGATTTCTGCCGGCTGCTGCCGGATCAGGAACCGAAGAGCAGCGGTGTCACCCGCTCCTGGGGCCCGGCGGAGGACGCCCTCATAAGCGGCTATGTCAAGTTTGGGCTGGATGATGAGGCTTACCGCCGCTACGGTACAGACCGTGAATATGTGGCGGGGCTGCAACTTTCCACGGTCAGGGAATGGACGGCAACTCTACAGGCTCGCGGAATGTACCTTGAGTCGCTGCGGATGTTCGGGCGCTATTGCCGGGATACCCGGGCCAGGATAAGCCGCGAGGATGTTCGACTGCTGTACCCGGCGGCCTACGATTATTTTATTGAGCCACTAACCGCCGAGTATGAACTGCCCCCGCATATCTTCTATGCTCTGGTACGAGAGGAGAGCCACTTTAAAGCGGATATAAACTCTTCCGCCGGCGCGGTAGGGCTGAGCCAGCTGATGCCCTCCACCGCAGAGGATGTGGCCGGGAGGATCGGGGTTTCCATACATACCCTGACCGACCCGCAGTTGAACCTGCAACTGGGAACCTGGTACTTGGCACACCTGGTTGGCCGTACAGAGAATCTGAGCCAAGCCCTGTTTGCATATAACGGGGGCATTACACGGGTCAGGCGCTGGGTTCGGGATGCAGACGGGGTTCCTGAGGATCTGCTCCTCGAACTAATTCCCTTTCAGGAAACCTCACATTACGGGCGCAAGGTGCTTGTATCGTCGGTGCTTTACGGGTATTTTTATCAGGATATTGAACCTACAAGGCTTATCAAAGAATATTTCGGCCAGTAGAAAAAAATAAAGACAAGTTAGGAGTATCTATGACCTTCGTACAATCAATTCTTTTAGGCGCAATGCAGGGGGTCACCGAATTTTTGCCGGTATCAAGCTCCGGACATTTAGTGGTGTTCCGCCGTTTTATGGCTTTGGAAGATGTCCCAATGCTCTTCGATGTTATTATGCACGTGGCAACCCTGTTTGTAGTGTTGATTGTGTTTCGCGACCGGGTAGGGCGTCTTCTTCTGTCCCTGGGGCGAACTTTGATATTCCGCCGCAGCGAGGAGGATATGGAGAACCTGCGCTTGTTTGGGGTAATAATGATAGCCACCGTGCTGACCGGAGTGTTGGGGCTTGGAATTGAGACCCTGGACCCCGGTGCAAATATAAAACTGGTGTCGGTCCTGTTCATCGTGACCGGCCTAATTCTGGTGTGGACCCGTTTTCAACAGGGAACGGTGAGCTACGGAACCATCGGAGTAAAACAGGGTATTTATACCGGTATAGCCCAGGGATTAGGTGTTTTCCCGGGGATATCCCGGGCGGGAATCACTATTTCTGCGGCCCTGATGTCGGGAATGAACCGCGAAAAAGCCGGTGAATACTCTTTCCTCATTTCTATCCCGGCAATTCTCGGAGCACTGCTGCTGAAACTCAAGGAGGCAGACGCTCTGTTTGTCTCGGTTGCCCCGGTAACGGTGGCTGTCGGGTTCTGCAGTGCCTTTATAGTAGGACTGTTAAGTTTACTGCTGCTGCTGAAAATAGTGCACCGGGGAAAACTTTACCTGTTCAGTTTCTATCTGATTCCCCTCGGAATTATCGGTCTGGTTATTTTCTGACGTTCTTGAAAAATTGGTCGATAATAGAAAAGAGGAGGTACGTGTGCAGCGGCGTGTGATTAAAAGCAGTGCAGCGGTTTTAAGTATCGCTGGCGGATTATATGTGTTTCTATCCCTTATATTCTATTCACTTGGTTTTACTACTCTTCCGGATGTAGTTGCCCGGCCGGGACAGTTTTTGGGGCGGAGCTATAGCCTTTTAGCCTATTATGTGCCCCTCTACCTGTGTGCCCTGGGTTTTATGGTTTTACTGTCCCGATTTATGAAGAAGACCTTGTTTGTTATGACGGCGGCCGTGGTGCCGCTGCTTACCTTTGCGCTGGTCATCCAGCTGACCCTGGGAAATTACGGTCCCGCCGCTGGAGTGCTGGCCGCCGCCTTTGGTCCGAAAATAGCAGCCACTCTGATGCTGCTGTTAGGGGCTGCAGAGGTTGTAGCTGTGTATATTTTAACGATGCACATATTCGAGGGCGTGCGACTGTTTGCTGCCGAACCAAAACTCCTGAGTGCTCCTGAGGCAGGGTCGGAAAACGAAGAGGAAAAAGAACCTAAACCGGAAGCTAAACTTGAACCTAAACTTGAACCAGAGCCGGAAAGCAGCGAGCCTATAGAGGAGCTCTATTCAGAGGCTGTGGACGAGGTAGAAGAGATAGAACCGCAGGAGTGGGAACCCTTTGAAGAACCGAAGGGCGGTATCTCCTTTCCCCATATCCCTGCAGCGCCGAAGTTGAAAATAAACGAAGAGTACATCCAACCATATTCGGAAGAGCCGATAGAAATCGATTTTGATAAGTTCCGCAATGACCAGGAAGATCACGAAGAAGATTTTGAAGAAGATTTTGAAGAAGATCTAGAAGATGACCTGGGGTATTACGCTGAGCTGAATGATGCCGAGCTTGATCCGGAACCGGACTTAGAGACAGACTTAGAGACAGAACTGGAAGACTCGCCCCCTACGCCATCTTCGCCATCTAATACTGCGACCGGGGATGTGCAGGTGTACGAGGTGGTTAAGGCCGAGCCGGTCTCCCACACCGGGCCGCCGCCTCCCAAGGGGGCACAACTTCAGCTGCGGGAGGCCAAGCCGGTCAAACGCTTTACCTACAAGAATTACTCGGTACCTGAAGAGGAACTGCTGAAGGAGTATCCCGACCGTCACTACTGGGTTATCGATGAGGAGACCCGCGAGTGGGCGGAGGTGCTAAAGCACACCCTGGAGGAGTTTAAAATTTCCGCCGAGGTGACCGGCATTCAGAAGGGGCCGGTTATTACCATGTTCGAGATTCTTCCGGCACCGGGGGTGAAACTGTCAAAGATAGTAAACCTGGCCGACAACATCGCCTTGCGTCTGGCTGCCAGCCGGGTGCGTATTGTAGCCCCTATTCCGGGGAAACATGCAGTGGGTATTGAAGTGCCGAACAAAAAGCGGGCCTTGGTATCCTTTAAAGAGATGCTGCAGAGTGATGATCTGAAGGAGTCGGATAAAAAGATTCCCATCATACTGGGAAAGGATATTACCGGCGAAACTCAGATTGTTGATCTGGCCCAAACCCCCCATCTGCTTATTGCCGGAGCAACGGGCTCCGGTAAATCGGTCTCGGTAAACTCCATTATCTGCTCGGTGCTGTACACCCGCAGCCCCGACGAGGTGCGGATGGTGCTGATCGATCCGAAAATCGTCGAGCTCAAGCTGTACAATGATATTCCTCACCTGCTTACCCCGGTTATCACCGAGGCCAAGCGCGCCTTCCAGGCCCTGCAATACCTGCTGTACGAAATGGAGCGGCGATATGCGCTGCTCGATGCGCTGGGGGTACGGGATATCGGCTCTTACAACCGCAAGATCAAGCGCAAACGACTGGCCACCCAGCCTCTGCCCTACATCATGGTTATTGTGGATGAGTTTGCCGACCTTATGGCTACCAGCGGCAAAGAGCTGGAGTCGACCCTGGCACGGCTGGCTGCCATGAGCCGGGCGGTAGGCATCCATCTGGTACTGGCCACCCAGCGCCCCTCGATCGATGTGATTACCGGGCTGATCAAGGCCAATATTCCCTCGCGCATCGCCTTTATGGTGGCCAACAAGTTCGACTCCCGGATTATCATTGACTCGGTGGGGGCGGACAAACTGCTGGGGCAGGGGGATATGCTGTTTACATCGGCCTGGAACCCGCACCCCACCCGTATACAGGGAGCATATCTGTCGGAGGAAGAGGTGGAGCATGTAGCTGACTATGTGCGTACCCTCGGTGAGCCGGATTATATCGACGAGGATATCTTTTTCGAGGACGACGAAGAGGAGTGGGACGGAGGAGATACTACTGCGGCCAATGACCCTCTCATGAACAAAGCCCTGGAGGTAGTTGCCAGTGCCGGAAAAGCCTCCGCCAGCTATCTGCAGCGCCGTCTGAAAATCGGCTACAACCGCGCCGCCCGTCTGGTAGAGGAGATGGAGCATCGCGGCATTGTGGGGCCGCAAAACGGCAGCAAGGCCCGGGAAGTGCTGCACATGCCCGACGAGCACCGTCCCGAGTAAGGTTATGAAAAGTAAAGAAGTGAAAAGTGAAGCCCAGGGCCCCTCGGAACGTCCCGATAAACGTCCGTATAAAAAAAATACCGTTGCCATCTTGCTGCTGCTCTCGTATCTCTGTCTGACCGCCGGACAGGTCAGTGCTAAACTGGCCGGTATGGTACTTAGTTCTAAGCAGGTTATCTCCGGAATTCCTTCGCCCCAGCTGGCCCTGGCCTTTGCCTTCGGAACCTATTTCTTTTTTCTCCTGCGCGGGCTGTTGTGGGTCTTTCTGCTGCGGAAGCTCAAGCTTGTGCTTGCCTATCCACTGATGAGCATCGGTTATATTCTAGTGCTGGCAGTCTCCTTTCTCTTTTTCAAAGAGCCTTTGACAGTCGGCAAGATGGCCGGCGCCCTGCTGTTGATGACCGGGGTCAGTTTAGTGTCTTACGGCGAAGTGCAACAAAAAAAAGCAGATGAAAAAAGCAACGAAAAGGGAAGTGAAAAGGGCAGCCTATTATGAATCCCTATATTGCGTTACTTCTGATGGTGCTGCTCAATACCCTCGGGCAGCTGCTGGTTAAGCGGGGGGCGGTCCGCATCGAAAGTCGCCTCGGCAGGGTACAGCTTATCCGTTCCATGATCAATTGGCCCCTGGCCCTCGGTGGACTTTCGGTAATTGCCGGTCCCTTGCTGTATATGTACGCCCTCACAAAGGTCGAGCTGAGTGTCGGCTACAGTTTTTCCGGCCTCACGTATCTGATGGTAATCCTGGGCGGACACATCCTGCTGAAAGAACGTATTACCCTGTATCATGTAATCGGCACTTTGAGCATCCTTGCGGGGCTTACAGTCTGGAATCTGTGAATTACCTTGATGCGTAAATCTGTAATCTAGTGTAGAGTATTGAAATTATGAACCAACTATCTACTCGCAAAAAAATCGGCTACGGCATTGGAGATCTCGGGGGGAACCTCTTCTTTACGATAATGGGGTTTTATCTTCTGTTCTATTTTACCGACGTAGCGGGAATCGCTGCAGGGTTGGCCGGCACGGCTATTATGATCGGGAAGATCTGGGACGCAGTTACCGATCCCACGGTAGGCTATCTCTCGGACCGCAGCAAGTCCCGCTGGGGCCGGCGTCGACCCTTTATGTTCGCGGGGGCGATAATCCTGTTCTTCGGAATGGGCATTCTATTCATACCCTATGGCGTAACCAGCCAAATCGCCCTGTTTGTTCTGGCCACCCTGACCTACTGTCTGGTGAATACCGCTTATACGCTGGTAAATATTCCCTACGGAGCTCTTACCCCCGAACTCACCGACGACTATTACGAGCGCACCGTACTCAACGGCTTTCGCATGAGTTTTGCCGTGGTGGGAACCTTTGTGGGGGTTTCAATAGTTCTGCCCCTGGTAGACCTCTTTGGCGGCACGCGGCTTGCATGGACCGGTATGGGCTTGGTTACCGGTGGTATCATGGCCGCCGCCACGCTTACGGTTGTGTTCTCGGTGCGGGAGAACCCTAAACCCCGGATCCATTCCCAGGAAAACATCTTCAAAAGCTATTTTCAGGTGCTCAGCATGAAGACCTTTCTCACCGCCCTCATTCCCTGGGCGCTCCATATGGCGGGGGTCAACGTACTGCAGACCTCGCTGCTGTATTACTTTCGCTACATCTACCAAAACGAGGCAGCCTTTCAGATCGCCCTGCCCATTCTGCTGGGAGCGGCGGTGTTGGCCATACCTGTATGGGTTCGCATCTCAAAACAGATCGGCAAAAAACTCAGTTATAACATCGGCATGCTTATATTCGCTGCGGGGGTCATCCTGTTCTTCTTTATCGGCCACCGCACGGGAGTTCAGGTCAGCTATGTTATCATGTTCTTCGCCGGACTGGGCTTTGCAACCCATTATGTTATGCCCTGGGCGATCGTACCCGACGTGGTCGAATACGATTACGCCGAACGGGGCGTACGGCGGGAGGGGGTCTTTTACGGAATGTGGACCTTCTCCAGTAAAATCGGCCAGGCTGTGGGCATAGGACTCAGCGGCTGGATGCTGAGCATCTTCGGGTATCAGGAGAGTGTCGCGGGAGTGCAGGCGGCCACCCAGTCGGAAACTGCAATGCTGGGCATCCGTCTTCTCACCGGCCCCATCCCGGCGGCCTTCTTTATCGCCGGGGTAATCGTGCTGAGCTTTTTTCCCATTACCAACAAGAAGTATCAGGAAATTATGAAAAGGGTAGAGCAGATGGAAAAGAAAGCGGAGATACGTGAATACCCAGATTGATCTTTCAGTTGTAATACCTACCTACCGCAGTGCCGCCCATATCCAACCCCTTCTCCTTCGGCTGCTTCCTATTTTGGGGGGAATCCAGGCAGCCTCAGAGGTGATCTTTGTTGATGACGGTTCGGAGCCGGAAAGCCTTTCCCTTCTGCGCCACAGCATCAGCGCTGCCTCAGGGGCGGATGCACTCTTTTCAGAGGCGGAGTCAGAGACGGGGGCACCGCATCCGCCGGTACTGCGGGCGGTACTGCTGCAGCCTAACGCCGGGCAGCAGCAGGCTACCCTCTGCGGTATCTGCCACGCCACAGGCCGGACAGTGGTGACTATGGACGACGACCTGCAGCACCGCCCCGAAGACATCCCCCGCCTCCTCGAAGCCCTGAGGGCCGGCCCGGCGCTCGTGTACGGGGTACCGGCAAAAGGCCCTGCCCGCCCGCTGCGTCGGGCCGGTTCGCGGGCCAGGGACCTTATCTTCCGTATAGCCTTCGGCAGGCGGGCGGCAGGAGTCCGTCCCACCAGCTTCCGGGCTTTTCACCGTGAGCTGATCGAGGGTCTGTGTCGCGACCCGCGGGGTTTTCTGTACCTCTCGGCGGAGTTCTTCCGGGCCGGTGCCGAGCCCCTCCATCTGTCGGTAGACTACGCCCCCTCTCCGGCTCATCCCGCCCGTTATCCTTTGCCGAAACTACTGCGGGTGTTTGCCGGACTGACCTTGTACATACCAGTGTTTCCCCGCTTTTTGCGCCTGCTCTTTGGCGGGGCAAAGTGGAAAGTGGCCGAACGCATCAACTTCGACGGACCTTCGGGGAGTACCGCGGGCAAGGGCAGGAGCCAGAGTGGCCGGAGCAGGGTGGGGGGCTGATGAAACTGCTCATAGTAGGCGGCGGCCAGGGGCAGCTGCGGGCCATCCGGCGGGCTCAGCAGGCGGGCATCCGGACGGTGGTCTCGGACATGAACCCCGATGCCCCCGGCGCGGCCATTGCCGATGCCTTTGCCCGGGCGGACACCTTCGACCCCGAGGCCACCGCCGCTGCAGCCCGCTGCCACGGGGTCGACGGCATTGCTACATTGGGCACCGATCAGCCGGTGCTTACAGTTACCCGGGCCGCAGAGCAGCTGGGCCTGCCCCGCTGCCTGAGTGTAGAGCAGGCTCTGGCACTTACCAACAAGCGGTATATGAAGCGCTGGTTCGATGAATGCGGCATTCCCCACAGCCCCTACCGTATAGTGGGCCCCGGGTTTCAGCCGGGGGAGCTGGAGGGGCTGCGGCCGCCGCTGGTGCTCAAGCCGGTGGACAGCCAGGGCCAGCGCGGGGTGGTGCGTATAGAGTCGGCCGCCCAGGTGGCCAACTACCTGCCAGAGACCCTCAGCTATTCCCGGGAGGGTTTTGCGGTAGTGGAGGAGTTCTATCCCGGCCAGGAGATCACCTTCAGCGGCTGGGTTCGGGAGGGACGCATGTTCCCCCTGGCCATCACCGACCGCCTTACCAAGCCCTTTTATCCGCACATCGGCGTTTGCATTGCCCACACATATCCCAGCCGAAGTTTCGCCAAGCACGGCAGGGAGATTGTGGATATAAGCCGCCGAATTGTGGAGGGCTTCGGTATTCGGCAGGGTCCGCTCTATTTTCAGATGCTAATCGGCCCGGAGGGGCCGCGGGTAAACGAGGTGGCCGCCCGCATTGGCGGGGCCTACGAGGATGAGTTTATCCCGGCCCTGACCGGAGTGGATATCGACCTGCTGAACTTCGGCGAGGCCCTGGGCAGTCCGGGTCGACCGGGCGGTATCGATGCCGAAGCGAGCGCTGCCCTGGAGGCCTTTCGCTGCCCCGCCGCCGGGGCGCTGGCGGTGCTGCTGTTTTTTACCGAGCCCATGGAAGTGGCCGGCGTGGGCTCCGAGGCGGCCCTGCGGGAGATCCCGGGGGTGCTCTCCGCCCGCTACCTGCTGCAGCCGGGCCGCAGGGTAGGGCCAATGCACAACTCGACGGGCCGGGCCGGGTACGTTATTATAAAAGGCAGCGGCCCAGCTGCGGTCAACCGCAGCATCGACAGAGTGTACCGAAGCTTGGTGTTGCGGGACCCCTCCGGCAAAAACCGGGTACTGAACTTTGCCCGGGAGAGCCGCGTAGAATAAACCTCTGGGAGCAGAAAAGTATGCGATTAAAAGATATCACAATTTTACTAGCGGTGCTGGTGCTGGCCGGGAGCTGTGGCGGCTCCGAGCCGGCTTCCGAATCCGACCACCAAGCTTCGAAAGAGCATCCATCCCCCCAAAAAAATCAAAAGACCCTGGTGGTGGCTGAACAGTACGGTTTGGCCTATGCTCCCCTGCAGATAATGCGGGCCCAGGGTTTGCTGGAGGCGGAGCTGCCGGAGTATGAGGTGGAGTGGCGCCGCCTGGGCAATACGGCGGCGATTCGCGAGGCGATGCTGGCCGGGAGACTGGATGCGGGTTTTATGGGGATTCCCCCCTTTCTGATCGGCTACGACCGGGGAATGGAGTGGCGGATTTTTACAGGGCTGTCGGAAGCACCCCTGGGGCTGGTTAGCGGGGAAGAGGGGCTGCGTAGTCTGGCCGATTTCGAGCCGGATGACCGGATTGCCCTGCCCCAGCCGGGTAGTATTCAACACATTCTGCTGTCCATGGCTTGTGAGCGGGAGTTGGGCCAGGCCCGGGCGCTGGACGACCGGCTGGTGACCATGAACCACCCCGACGGGATGAACGCCCTGCTCAGCGGCAGGGGAGTCAGCGCCCATTTTACCAGTCCCCCCTACCTGATGGAGGAGCTGGCGGCGAAGGGGACCCATTTGGTGGTCTCCGGCCGTGAGGCGATGGGCGGCGATTTTACCTTTATCGTCGGTGTGGCTACCAACAGTTTGCTGCAGGAGTCGCCCGAGGCGATCGGGGCGCTGCGGCGGGCCCTGGCCCAGGCGGTTTACCTGCTGGAAAACGAGCGGGAGCAGGTGCTGGAGCTGCTAAGCAGCGAGTACGGGCTGGAACAGGAGACCCTCTCCGGCTACCTTGACTGGGAGGGTATGAAGTACTCCCAGCAGGTGGCGGGGGTAGAACGTTTTATCGAGTTTATGCGGGCTCAGGACTACCTGGAGAGCTCTTTTAGCGTGGGCCAGGTGCTGGCCGGCTGCGTGCAGCCCCAGGAGCTGCAGGCTAATGAGCTGCCGGAGTCCAAAGAGCTGCCGGAGCTGCAGGTAAGCGGGCAGGGCGGCACGGATGACGATTAAGGGATTGGCTGTAAGACAAAAGCCGGGAAAACAAAGGCCGGGAAAACCGGCGGCCGCCAACAGGAATAATTTAGGCCGGTGGCGCAGCCACATTTTGTTTTTAGCGGCGGTGCTGGCGGTCTGGGAGCTGACCGCCCGTTTTAGCGGGGTCTCGCCCCTGCTGCTGCCGCCGCTGAGCCGGGTGATGGGCTCCTTTTGGAGCGACCTGGGCAGCGGAGTTCTGGGACAGCGGATCGGCTTCTCTCTGCTGATCATCTTCCAGGGGGTGGCCCTGGGTGCCGCCGGGGCGCTGCTGTTGAGTGGGGCGGTGTGGAGCGGCGGCCGGGCAGCGGCGCGGGTGGTCGATTCGCTGGTGGCCTTTTTGCATCCCCTGCCGGGTATTGCCCTGCTGCCCCTGGTAATTTTGTGGGCCGGAACCGGCCGCACGGCGGTGCTGCTGATTATCGTTCATTCGGTTATCTGGCCCCTGACCACCAACCTCACCGGAGGCATCCGCGGGGTACCCGAACACCTGTACGATGTCAGCCGCAACTACCGGCTGGGTCATCTGCAGATGATGACCCACCTCATTCTGCCTTCTACCCTGCCGTATCTGATCGCCGGGCTGCGGATAGGCTGGGCCAGAGCCTGGCGGGCGCTAATTGCCGCGGAGATGGTCTTTGGCGCGGCCGGCGGCCGGGGCGGACTGGGCTGGTACCTGTTTCAGCAGCGGGTGTTTATGGATACCGAGGGGCTGTTCGCCGGAATCCTGGTGATCATGATCATCGGCGTGCTGTTCGAAGAGCTGCTCTTTGAGTCCCTCGAGCGCAGCACCGTCCGCAAGTGGGGCATGAGCCGGTGAGTGAAGCGAATAAAGCGAGCAAAGCGAACCAACCAGCAGGCGGGTTTCCGCTGCTGCTGGCCGAGCAGGTTTCATTCGGCTACCTTCACAAACCCCAAGAATCAGATTTGACCGCAGCGCCGGTAATTCATAATTTCTCGCTTTCCGCCGCCGCCGGCGATTTTATTGCGGTGGTGGGGCCTTCGGGCTGCGGTAAAACAACCCTGCTCAAACTGTTAGGCGGTTTCCTGCACCCCGATGAAGGGCGGGTCCTGTGGCGCGGTGAGCCCCTGGGCAGTCCCGACCCCAGCCGGGTGATGGTGTTTCAGGAGTTTGATCAGCTGTTTCCGTGGAAACGGGTATGGGCGAATGTGGAATTTTCTCTTAAGCACAGCCTTAAGCACAGCTTTGAACAAGGCCAGAGGCAGGTTCACAGCCAGAGGGTAGCGGAGATGCTGCAGCAGGTGGGCCTCTACGAGGCACGCAGGCAGTTTCCATATCAGCTCTCCGGGGGGATGAAGCAGCGCACCGCCCTGGCGCGGGCGCTGGTCTGCCGCCCGGATATGCTGCTGATGGACGAGCCCTTCGGCAGCCTGGATGCCCAGAAGCGTGAGGAGCTGCAGTGGCTGCTGCTTCGGATGTGGCAGCAGCACCGTTTTGCCGCCCTCTTTGTCACCCATGACATCAGCGAGGCCCTGTTTCTGGCCGACCGTATTGTGGTGCTGCCCCGGCCGGGCAGCGCAGAGCACACCGAGATTGCGGTTGATCTTCCGCGCCCCCGCGAGCGCAGCGCCCCCGAGTTCCGCGAGTATTACCGCCGGATCTACGGGCTGCTATGAAGCCTTGTTCAAACCCTATGGGCTGTTATGAAAAACGAGCTATGAGCGTATTGACCGTTCAAAGCCGCGCAGCTCTTGCGGCAGCCCCTCGTCTTTAGTCACTTGCGCGAACAGGACCGAAGCCAGGCCTAACAGCTGCTCCCGTTGGGATTCATCCACGGGTATGTGAAAAAACCGCCCCTTAGGAATGAGCGCAGCAAGCTTGGGGTAGTGCTCTTGCTCGTGAATTTTGTCCTGCACCCCGTTCATCACCAGTACCTCTTGTTGGATATGAGGCATTGAGCGGTACAAATCCGCATCCTGCACCTGAATCCCCGAGCGCTTCCACTTCCAAAGAGTAGCGTTATCAACAAACAACTCGGCCCGCCGGCGCTGGGTCGGCTCGTTCATACCCTTCAAGGCTATGCGTTTGCCCACCGGCCTAATCAGATTCCACAGCCACAGAGGAATGAGGGGAACCACCCACTTCAGCAGCCACTTGGGAAACCAGAGGCTGTGCATGGGATCGAACAGCACCACCGTCGGCGCCGAGAGTATCCGTCGGGCTAAGCCGTGGGCAAGAATAGTCGAGCCCCAGCAGGTTGCTATCAATGCAAAATCACGCAGTTCCCCCGTATCGGCCGACTGCAGTTCGGTCTGCAGCACCTTCTGCACATCCCGGGCCAGCTGGTCCATCCCCAGCTGAGCCTTGCGTCGGTCCAGGCGGCTGCTGTTCTTTTCCCGGGTCTCGATGTAATAGCACTCAATCCGGCCGTTTACCACATCAAAGAAATCTTTGAACCCCTCGGGAATGGTACCCCAGCCGGATACAAATACTACCGGACGGCGGCCAACGGGATTTTTCGGAAGGTGATGAAACACACGAATCTCCCCGTCTTCAACCGGAAAGTAGTACTCTTTCGTACAGTCGGGATGAAAGAAATCATCTTCCCTTCGAGGCGGGTAGCTCTCAAACAGCTCTGTCACACGCCGCTGCTCTTCAGCAGAAGTCGCATATATGTCTTCTAAATTCATGGAATAAAAAATACCATACTTAACGGCTTTGGGGTATATTAAAAAAAACGATGTGCTACAATTATAATTACTTTTCTATTTCCTGGAGGTGCCCATGAATTTTCCGTGGAAGCTGTTGGTTGACCTTGGAATAATCTCCGCCGCCCTGCTGCTGGCGACCTATCTGCGGGTGAAAATACGGTTCTTCCAGAAGTATTTAATTCCCAATGCCCTTACCGCCGGCTTTCTCCTGCTGCCATTTTACAATTTCGCAGCTCCCCATTTTAATCTTACGACGGCCGGATTGGGAGCGATGGTCTACCATCTGCTCAGCATCTCCTTTATCGCCATGACCCTGCGCAGAAACCCCGAGAAAAAGGCTCCGGAAAACGAGGGGCCGGCACCCCAGGGCGGTGACCGGCACGGCCTCTTCGGCACCGTAACCGTGGTGGTCTTTCAATACGGCATGCAGGCCAGTGTCGGCCTGCTGCTCACCTTTTTCTTTATCAGCACCTTTATTCCCGACCTCTTCCCTGCCATGGGCTTTTTTATTCCCCTGGGCTTTGCCCTGGGACCGGGGCAGGCGTATGCCATCGGCGAGGGCTGGGGCGCCTTCGGCCTGGTCGACGGCGGAAGCGTGGGTCTTACCTTTGCGGCTATCGGCTTTCTGTTTGCCTGCTTTGGCGGGGTGTGGCTTATAAACTACGGAATCCGCAAGGACTGGATTTCCGCCGACAAAAAGCAGATTATCCAGAACCAGGGGGTCCGCACCGGAGTGTACTCGCGCAGCCAAAAAAGGAAGCTGGGGATGTACCTGACCACCGAGGCCGAGGCGATCGACTCGCTCAGCTACACCGCCGCTCTGGTGTTTCTGGTGTACTTTGTCAGTTATCTCTTTCTCAAGCTGCTGAGCTATCTGCTGGGCCTCATCGGCCCCCTGGGCGAGGAGCTGGCGGTTAACCTGTGGGGTATCAATTTCGTGTTTGCCGCCCTGGCGGCCATCCTGGCAAAAAAGCTCATCGGGCGCCTGGACATCCAGTTTACCGTCGATAACCACGCCCTCACCCGCATCGCCGGCCTGTCGGTGGACCTGATGGTAGCCTCTGCAGTGGGTGCCATCTCCCTTGTGGTGGTTGCACGCTACTGGCTGCCCATCACCGTCATGAGCCTTATCGGCGGCACCCTGGTGCTGCTCACCGTTCCCTATCTCTGTTCCCGCATATTTGACGACAACCGTTTCGACCGACTCATGATCATCTTCGGCGGTGTTACCGGCACCATGCCCACCGGCCTGGCCCTGCTGCGGGTAATTGACCCCGACTTCGAAACCCCTGCGGCGGCGGACTACATGTTCTCGGCGGCGGTGGTTTTTGTAATCCTGATTCCCTTTATCCTGGCAATCAACCTGCCCGCCTACAGCTACACCACGGGCAACCCACTCTATTTCTGGGTCGCCCTGGGCATCGCCCTTACCTATTTTCTGCTGGGGATAATCGGCTTTATCCTGCTGGCTAAAAAGCGGGCCTTCCGCTCCCCCCACAGGCAGTGGCTGTTTCAGGACAGCCGCTAGGCTCAGCAGCCTGCTGGTCACACAGCCATGTTTCGGAATGGGCGGGGGAGGTCCCCCGCGCTCCATAGCCGCTGGGCCGTCCCCGGCCGTTCCCGGCCGGGCCTGTGGCCCCGACGCCTCGCCACTTATCCGGCTCCGCTCCTCCGCTCCGCCGGGTGGCTCGGGCGGCTATTCCGCTCCCCCCTTCGCATTAGCCCAGTCTCAGCGGCTCTTCCTACCTCATCTATCTTGCTAACGTCTATGAAGGCGGGGAAGGGGAAAAATTCGAAGAGCTTGACTACGAATATGCAAACGATAGATTCTCCATACCCTTTGGCGAGGTCCTCGATACCGGAGAACTCATAACCCTCGACCTCGCTTTCTGCGATGAAGGGCTCTGTGGATTTATGAGTGTCGGTGATAAGAAAAATGAATTGCGCCTTGCAAAACAAGAATAAGAAATGAAAGTTTCACCGGAATAAATAGCAAAGACAGACCCATCACTAAAGACGTCTAAAGACCTTATTATGTGATGGGTCAGCTATGCTTCACCCGCCAGCCTTATTAGTGGTTCCAGGTAAGGCCGCCGCGCAGTCCAATCCGTGGCGGCGACATTTCCCCATACTTTTCTGAATCTAATGATGGTACTGGCAGCACTGTAATACCCAAGCGAGTCACAAATCTGAGGTTTTTCCCTAAAGGCAGGCCGCCCTCGATTCCGAGCTCGAATATAGGTCCTACAGGTTCATCAGCGAGATCATCTACCAGGTTGCTTTCATCCTCATTCTCATCATTGTTAATTATAAGGTCGGCACCGCCGGCAGCTATACCCGCCCCTATCTCGAAACCGAACACCGGGCTGTAATCACCTGTGCCCAGGGAAAAGCGGTAGCCGTGTTTCAGCATTAAAAAGCCGGAGGCTGCCATCATGCTTTCGACGGTGCCTGGTACAGTCTCTACACCGTCATCGAACGGAAATTGATCTCCTCCAAGATAAAAATTGGCCAACAGTCCAATCTCATACCCGTAGTAAAAACCGCCGCTGCGCGGCACGTTCAGGCCGTTGAAGTGGCGTATATCAATTCCCGGCATCAGCAAAGTCTCACTTTGATCTCTATCAGGGCCATACTTAAGCTCAAAGAAGCCCATAGTGAGGCCGTAGGAAGGTGAGGCTATCCGCTTCTTCCAGTTCTCTTCTTCAGTTTCCTCGGACTGTCCGAACACCAGCCCTGCTGTTCCTCCAAGAAAACATACGCCCAATAATAATAAAACAATTCTCCGCATGATTCTGCTCCTTTTCTATAGATTGATATTTCCCACTAAGACAAGTATAGCACGAGCTTCCAATTACAAAAGATTAATTTAGCTATTGATTGAGCTCGAGGCCGGCACTTTCTACCTCAAACAGGTCATTTCCAAAATATCTTAAATACTCTTCCGCCATTAGACTGCGGGCGCTGTTATGCACACACACAAATAACACTCTGTCTTTACTTCCCATAACTGTACTCTCTTTTCAAAGGTGGATACTGCCAGTGTGGCTTCAGGAAGGTTAGGCTTTGATGAGATTCCGGTAAGAATCGTGCTATTTAGATAAAATCATCACACAATGCCTCAATTTTGGTTTATTAGAAAGCAATAATAGATGTATGATGAGTAAACCCAGTTTGGTTGGCCTTTCATGGTAGGGAATGTGAGTCTAAAAAAAATGTCAATACTAAAGCGACATTCTCGAAAGGCGATATTTTGTTCTTCGGAAAAATTTCAGGCTTATCGTGTGCGAATAGGACTCTATGAAACAAGAATAAAATTGATAAATTAAATTTATTGTTTTTATTGGTGTTTTTTTTATATTCAAGGGATAATTAAAGCAATTATCGTGACAGTTAATATTGAAGAAAGAAAAACAATCTTTTACTTTATTATACATGAATGACAATTTTCATATATTAATTGTTGATGATGAAACCGAGATTCTCAGCAGTATAAAAAGGATGTTTCATACGTCAGCGTATGTTATCTATGGGGTGTCTACAGGGGAAGATGCACTGAACTTTCTTTGTACACATAAGGTGCATTTGGTGGTTTTGGATATGCGCTTGCCCGAGTCAGATGGTTTGAGTTTATTGGAAATTATCAAAATGAGACAGCCTGAAATAATTGTTCTCATCTTGACAGGATATGCAACTGTGCAGGATGCAGTTAGGGCTACTCACATCGGAGCGGCCGATTTTATCGAGAAACAGTATCTCAGTGAGCATCTACCCAAACGAATAGAACAGTTTCATCGACTGTGGTTGCTGGACAGAGAGAATGAACGGTTGCGCCAGGAACTTGCCGAGAAGCATAAACACGGCACTATAGCTGGTAATTCCACCGTAATGCTGAGCCTAAAGGAAACAATTTCCCGTATAGGTAAAACTGATACTTCGGTGCTGGTGATGGGAAAGACTGGTACCGGTAAAGAACTGGTTGCCCGTGAAATCCATTACCAGAGTCCTCGCGCTTCAGCTCCATTTGTAGCCGTAGATTGTGCGGCCATCAATGAATCTACCTTAGAGAGCGAGCTGTTCGGCCATGTAAAGGGAGCTTTTACCGGAGCACATGCTGTCCATGAAGGTCTTATACCAGCAGCCGATGGCGGAACTCTCTTTTTCGATGAGATAGGAGAGCTGCCGATTGCCGCCCAGGCTAAGCTGCTGAGATCTATACAGGAGCGAGAAATACGGCCGGTCGGAAGTACCAAGACCAAAGCTGTGGATATTCGAGTAGTAGCAGCTACAAACCGGAATCTTCAGGCTGAGGTGGAACAGGGTAATTTCAGGGAAGATCTTTTCTACCGATTGAATGTGATTGCTCTGGAGATTCCGCCGCTGCGCAAACGCGGTGACGATGTAATTCTTTTGTTCCGGTTCTTTCTGCGTCAGTTTTTCTTGAAGAGAGAAATGCCGCTAATAGATGTGGAAGTATTTGATATACTCAAGCAGTATTCATGGCCGGGGAATGTGCGCGAATTGCAGAATGTTGCCGGACATGTGGCCGCCTTTGCTCAGGGATCGAGAATTACACGCAGCGATGTGCCGGCAAAGTTGCTGGAAGCCACCGAGATGAATAATCATTCCGAGCCGGTGACCATGGAAGACCAGGAACGCAGTGCTATTCTAAATGCATTGGCTTTGACCGGAGGAAACCGGAGAGCTGCGGCCAAAAAACTAAAAATTGGAGTTGCCACCCTTTACCGCAAGCTAAAAAAGTATAACATTTAATAGAAATGGCATGATATTTGCTAATCATTATAGTCTCTACCGGACTAATGTAAAAATATAGGAGTACGATATGGAGAATAACGGCGGAGATAAAGTTCTCTTTGTTGACGATGAGAGGGAAATCCTACGGGCTTTGAAAAGACGATTCCGCAAAGAAACTTTCAGTCTGTATACTGCCGGCGGCGGTGAGGAAGCTCTCGAATTCCTGAAAAACAATAATGTTCAGGTGATTATCAGTGATGCCCGTATGGCCGGAATGAACGGTATCGAACTGCTCAGTGAGGTAAAGGGGATTAAACCTGATATTACCCGTATCATTTTTTCCGGTTATGTAGAAACTGAAGAACTTATGGACGCGATCAATAAGGCAGAAGTATTCCGCTTTATCGCAAAACCCTGGGATGAAGAGGAACTGCTCCGATTCATTTTTGAGGGTATTGAACACTATTATTCAAAAAGGAGTACTGACAAATGAATGTAAAGTGTTGTACGGTGTTATCCTTATTGCTGTTTATTTTATTTATTTATACCGGCTGCTATATGCAGAACGAACCAATTCGCATTGGTGTGAACAACTGGCCGCCCTGTGAGGTCTGGTATATAGCCGAAGCACAGGGTTTTTTTGGTGATGTTGAAGTGGAGCTTGAACGTTACTCTGCCTGGCGTGATAACATGAGCAATTTTTATAGAGGAAAAACCGACATTTCGCATGCTACCTATTTTAATGCCCTGTATTATACCAAAAAAGGAGTTTCAGCCAAGATAGTCATTACCGCCGACACTGTATTGGGTAGCGATGGGTTAGTTGTCGACCGGGCAATTGAGATGCCGGAAGGACTCATCGGTAAAAAAATTGCGGTTGAAATTAACACTGACGAACATTTTCTGCTGAATAAAGCGCTTGAGGCATACGGATTAATGGAAGGTGATGTAATTTTAATTCCTGCTACCAGTAAACAGGCAATGGAGCTGTTTGTGAACGGAGAAGTAGATGCCTGCTTTACCTATAATCCCTATCTGAATCAGGCCGCCGATTGGGGAAATGGCACTGTTGTATGGACGACTGAAGACGCGCCCGGCTATATGGAGGATGTGCTGGTAGTGAGCCAGGAAATGTTGAATGAACGTTGCAAAGAAGTACAGGTTGTAATAGAAGCCTGGTTCAAGGCTCTCGAGTATATCAAGGCAAATCCCGATACTTCGTACGCACTTATGGCAAAAAATGAAAGGATGAGCCCGGAGGTTTTCGGGCCCTTCTTTAGTAGTTTTCATTTTTATTCCCCTGAGGAAAATATGAACATTTTCCGTTCGGAAGGATTTCTGCACCGCCTTAATGAGATTGGAAATTTTCTAGAAGAACATCATTCGAATAATGTTGAAATTGATATGAGTAAAGTCTATACCGATAAAATTATCTCCGGGATTGTGGAATAGGAGATACTATGATGAGGAAGCTTACCGGTTCGCTGCGTTCTCGTTTCATGCTGTTTATCGGGATGTATGGAATAATCGTCGTGGTAATATTAATTCTTTTTTTTAGTATTCATATTGAAAACATAGTAAGACGACAGGTCAAAGAGCAGGCGGCTATGGTAGCCTCATCTCTGGATTGGGCAATTGCCCCCTTGCTGAATTCCGGATCGGTTATAGATATCCAGCGACTGTTGGAAAACATCGGCAGTTATCGGCAAATAGTGGCAGTACGGATATACGACTGGAAAGACAAAATAATCGCCTCGAGCGATTATTCTGATATAGGGAAACATGAGCCGATTGAGATTGTGCAGCGGGTTTTTGAAGGCCATCTGCTTTATGCCACGAACGAAGATTATGCTACCGGCCTGTATGCACGGGCTGTTCCCATCCGCAGCTCAGATTATTTACAGAGCCAGGGCAGCAATCTTACTCATGTTCTGTACCTGCAGTCGGATGTCACTTATATGCAAAATACTCTGGGAGTATTGTTCAACGGAATGCTAGCCCAGAATGTAGGTCTGATAGTTCTGATGCTGCTTACGGCGTTCATCTTTTTTACCTACTGGGTCTTGAAGCCGTTGAGGCTTTTCATGGAGGCAACCCGCCACATGCAGAAAGGGGAATACCATCAGAAAGTGCAAATCAGCAGCCACGACGAGTTCGAGACTTTCGCAAATATGTTCAACTCGATGGCTGAAGAGATCGAAGAAAAAAGGCTAAGTCTTAAGAATTACTCTGAAAAGCTGGAACTGATGGTGCAAGAGCGCACTCAGGAACTCTCTGATTCGGTGAAAAAGTTGCAAAAGGCAAATGAGACCATTCTGCAGCAGGAAAAGCTGGCGTCGATCGGGCAGTTGGCTGCCGGAGTAGCCCATGAAATCAACAACCCGGTTGGTTACATTATGAGTAATCTGTCTACTCTGCAGGAATATTTGCAGGTATTAACGCGTTTGTGTGAACAAGAGGAGACGCTTGAGCAGTCCGTGCTGAATGAAGATTTACCCGGCTCTAAATCCGTCATCAGCTCTATTCGTGATTACAAGCAGCGGGAAGACTATAACTTTATTCTAGAAGACGTGGGCCCACTGCTGAAAGCCTCGCTCAGCGGTACGAAGCGGGTGCGCAACATTATTGCCGACCTAAAGGACTTCGCCCGCATGGACGAGGCCAAACTGGATTTCTGCAATGTCAACGATTCGATAGAAAAGGCGCTGCAGATAAGCTGGAACGAACTGAAGTACAAGAGCGAGGTAGTGAGAAATTTCGGCAATATACCGTTGATAGAGGCAAATCAAATGCAGCTGACCCAGGTGTTTATCAATATGCTGGTGAATGCCGCCCAAGCTATTGAATCACACGGGACGATAACTATAGCTACCCGCAGAGAAGAAAATACAGTTGCGATTGCAATTAGCGATACTGGCCATGGAATGTCTCGTGAGGATATAAAGAGAATTTTTGATCCGTTTTTTACTAAAAAGAAGGTCGGGCGGGGAACCGGAATGGGGTTATCGATATCGCACGGTATTATTCAACGACACGGCGGCAGTATTCAGGTGGAGAGTGAACAGGGGAAGGGAACTACATTTATCACTCGTCTTCCCATAAGAGCTACAGAGGAGGGGGATAAGGAATGAAGCAAGCGGCAATTTTACTGGTCGATGACGAACCGGAAATTCTCAACTCGGTATATCGCAGTATACGCAAATGGAGCATCCAGGCGGGGCTCCATATTCTTACTGTCGAATCGGCCGAGGCTGCCGAGCAAATCGTACAAAGTGAAGATTGGGAAGTGCGGATAACCATCACCGATCAGCGTATGCCGGGCAAGCAGGGCGACGAGTTTGTAGTCAGGCTTAGGGAGATAGAGCCGGATGCTGTTCCAATTGTACTGACCGGCTATACTGATGCGGCGGATATCGAAAAACTGCTCAACAGCGAGATTTTTGCCTATATTCTGAAACCTTGGAATACGGAGCGACTGATACTGGAACTTTCAAAAGCTTTGAAAATGTATCATTTGAAGGTACGGGAACGCAAAGCCCGACAACATATCGAACAGGAACTGAAGATGGGAGCTCTTTTTCAAAAGGCTCTTCAGCACAATGTAGTAACACCGCGTAATAAGGATATCGATTTCTTTGTAGACGGTCAGTGTGCCTCGAAGCTTAATTTCAGTGGGGATTATTATGACATTATTGAGTTGGACAATAACCGATATCTGGCACTAGTCGGAGATGTCGCCGGGCACGGGCTTAACACTGCTTTTATGGGTGGAATTTTGAAGTCGATAATCTATCCGGAATTCATAAAACCCTTTCTTGCCAGTACATTTTCCCCATCTCGATTTCTGCATGGACTGAACTCGAGAATATTAGCTATTACTGAGAATTTGCCTGACATGCTGGTTTCCTTTAGTGCAGCACTAATTGATGTTCGAACCAGGACACTTAACTACTCCAACGCGGGATTGCCGCCAGCAGTAGTAGTGCGAGATGGAAAGGTCTCCATTTTAGAAAATCGAACCATGCCATTGGGAACTTCACCGAAACTTCAGTTTGAAGAACGTAAGTTTGTTTTGGAAAAAGGCGATTGCTGTGTGTTCTATACCGACGGACTGCATCCGAGCGGCAATAGCGGTGAAGGTTTTACGGAACAGAATCTTTTTAGCGTGTTCTCGAATGCATTCAGCAGCTGTCACTCGGACGCCAGGTGTCATGAAACCGTATTTGCCCATACTAAAAAGCTGCTGCATACCGATTCATTTGAGGATGATGTAACTCTGCTCTCCTGTGTATTGAAATAACAGTTAGGAGGCCCGCGGAAGACGCACTGTAAAACAGGTCGACTCTTGATCAGAGTGCAGAAAGATGTATCCTCCGAAGGAGTTAATTATTACCTGATGTACGGCAGTCAGGCCCAAACCGGTTCCCTGTCCGACCTCTTTTGTAGTAAAAAACGGATCGAATACTCTGTTCTGATGCTCTTTAGGAATAGCCGGGCCGTTGTTGATAATATCGCAATACACCCAGGTTTCATCTGATCTGGTGTGGATCCTCACTACCCCGGATTCTGATTTCTCAGCCGCTTCGATGGCATTGAAAAGCAGATTGTTGAACGCCTGAACCAGTTCCTTCATCGGGCCTTTTACAGGCGGTAACGAATGGATATTTGTTTTCAGTCGAAGCGAGTCTCTTTCTGCTGCTCGGGTCAGCACGAGAGCTGTATGCAGAGCCTCGTCAACCAAAATTTCACCGTGTTTTTCTGTTTTTGGAGTTGTGAATATGCTTAAACTTCGAATAATTTCACTCATACGGGAAATTCCTGATTCCGTTTCCCGCCACAGCTCTTTTACATCACTATAAATTTCTTCAATTCCATATTGTTCTTTCAATTTACCTATTGTTTCAGCATGTGCGGACATATCGCCCGCTTTCTTCTGTAGTAGTCCTTCGAGGGATTTTATGTATTTCTCGAGTTCTTCGAAGTACTCTATACAGGTTTTTAGATTACCCTTTAGGAAACTGAGCGGATTATTCATCTCATGGGCCAGCCCGGCTGCCAGTGTACCAAGCGAGGCCATATTCTTCTCCTGAGCTAACTGACTGTGCATAGCGTGCAGCTTGGCATTTAAGTCCATAAGCTCCATATTTGTACTCATGATCTCGCCCTCAAGACGGACCCGCTGGGAGATATCGCGACCAATAATAGTTATTTTGTTCTTATCTGTGATGTGGCTGCTTTCAATTGCTACCGCTTGGTTACCATCAATAGTCTTGTACATCACCTCGAATTCCCGTACTTCCGTTTCTTTGTAGAGACGTTCTACTAATACGCGCCAATCTTCAGGATAGCGGTAGAAGTTGACCAACTGTTTGCCTTGCAGTTGTTCGGCTGAATCGAGACCCAGAAAGATAGCTGCATTCTGGTTACAGTGGATTACAACACTCTCGGGATTTACAATGAAAACTGGTATTGGTAACCACTTGAGCCATTCAGAAAAATAAGCTGCTGAGTTTATCACTTAATCTGCATCCTTCATCTCGTTATTCGTGCCATCGAGAATTGGAAAATGCTTTAGAAACCCCAGCAGTGCAAGCACATCGGTTACTTTGTGCGGTACCTGGCTCAGGAAGAAATCAATACCTTTTGTTCTACATTTAATAAGAATTGAGGTAAAACTTCCCACTCCGGTGGAGGAGATATAATCAATATTCCGGCAATTTACTACTATCCGTTCGGGCTGGTGATCGAGCTCATCGATTACTTCGAACAGGCTAATAAACTCGTAGCTGTTGCGGGTGTCGAGGTCACCATTCAGGAACAAGGTAAGTGTGATAATCTGAGTTTCAGATGTTTCGTAGGCTATCGAAAGCCGGTTGTGTTGGGAATTGAATTGTTGTATCTCTTTTTCGAGTATATTGTTCATGGAATCCCTTATTATTTGTCTTCTTATTTTAAGGTGAAAAAAAAAAGACTGCAAGTAGTTTGCTGTTTAATCTAATAGTAGGTTGAATAGTATCCGTAATTAAGCTTGTCCTCCATGCCGAAAGCAAAAAAGGGCGTCTGGACCGTCACAATTCGGGCAAAATAAGTACTTGCGATTTTAAAGACTATGCGAGCCGGCGACTTGCAAAATAAAAGCCGGTTGAGTGAGACTATCAGAAAATTGCGGCCGTAAAGGCTTGAATCAGGTCTAAAAAAGGCCCATTGCACGGCAAATAACTCTTAAAAATATAAAAAGAGGGACATGTGCGGTTTTGGCACGAAGCCTGCATTATATAATTTCAGAGGAAGTAGTTTTCCATCGACTTACCCCCCCGTGCGGACGAAGTTGGCGGAACAGCATCCGCTACGGGCGGGGTTTTTAAAAGGTAGAACGAAGGCGGAGGACGAAAGTTTTGGTGTACGCAGGCTCAATAAGCTCTTGTATGCTGTGAATGCCGGATTGCCCGAAGACGGTATTTTAGTGACCAGCTACCGGTACGGATATTATCATGAGAAAGGAAAGGGGGAGAGATGTTTTCACAAAAAAATCCTTATCAGGTTCTGGTTGTAGATGACGAGAAGGAGACCCTGCTCAGTATTCAGCGGGTGCTGCGTACAGAACCACAGATAGAGGTGCAAACCGCTGCCTCAGCCGACGATGCCTTCAGCGTGCTGAAAAAACGGCCTATACATGCCTTGCTGGTTGACTGGAGAATGCCGGGCGTTAACGGCGACGAGCTGTTGCGGCGGCTAAAACGGACTTATCCCAGCATTCCGGCCTGCATGTTAAGTGCCTGCGTCGACCCCCGAACGCTGGATAAAGTGCATAACGAAGGGCTTGTTATCGAATATCTGGCCAAGCCTTTCACGAACGATGAGCTGCGCAACACTGTCCGCCGTCTGGTCGGCGGGAGTGCAGGCAGCGCAAATAGAAGAGCCGGCGGCGCTGGCGCGGCAGCCGGTATCGATGCTCATGCCGGAGCCGATGTCAGCACTGGGGCTGCACAAGTCCAGAAGGGTGCTGCCGAGGTTGCGGTAATGCCTCGTGAAGTATACCCCGACCAAGCCCTGAAGTATATGCTGCATGATTCGTTGACGGCCCTCAATGCCGATTCCGGAACCGTGTATGCCGTGGAGGCGAAGCATGAAGGCGGATACGTGCTGGCGTCGTGTGTTACGATCAACAGTTCCATTACCATAGACTTTAAGGCCCGTGAGGTGGCGCTGGACACTACCAGCATTCCCGGTTATGTGGCGCTTACCGGCCGGGCGCTTGCAATTCCCGATGTGTATGATATCGGCACCGATAAAAGTTATTCCTTTGATACCTACATCGACACTATCTACGGCTACCGTACAAAATCGATGCTCTGCATGCCGATTTTCGATAAAAATGAAATGGTGATCGGGCTCATCGAGGTTGTGAACCGTAAAAACGGTCAGGCCGTATTGGACAGCTACCGGCAGGTTCAGCAATACGTAAAGGCTTTTGACCGCTGGGCGTATTTCGACTTGCGGTCGATTGTCCGTATGGAGTCCTTCGTGCTCGAAAAACAACGGAATAACCGCTTTATACATCGGCAGATGGGCGGTTACCAGGCCCCGCTGGTAGCCCTGCTGGCCGAGAGCAACACCGACGCGGCAATTCACGCGGAAAAGGTGGGACAGGTTGCCGCGGTTATTGCAGCGGGAATCGACAGTACGACGAATTGGCCGTTTGCATCGGAATTCTTTTCCGGGGAGCGCACAGATTTCGTGCGTAGTCTGGCGGTTATGAAGGAACTCGGAAAAATGTTTCTGCAGAACTCAGTGGTCAGGAAACGGAGCAAGTTGCTGACGCATCAGCGCCGGCAGCTTGATCTGCACATCAATTATGCCCAGAAGAGCATAGACATCAAGTTTATGAAGCGGGAACGGAATGTGGCTTTGCGGGTGTCCGACGATCAGCAGCGGCGTATGTACCTGTCGGAAATTGCCGATGAGCGCAATGCGGTGGTGAACAATATTCAAAGGGCCCGGTTAGTCCTGTTTTCGGCAATAGGGGTGCAGAACAGCCCCGGACGGGAACAGATTATGAATGCAATAAAAACCCTCAACGAACTTGATCTCTCTGAAACCGGCGAGAACGGCTTAAAAGTGGTGCCCGATTATATTGCAGCCGAACTGCTGAACAACAATAAGAGTATCGGAGCGCTGAACCAAAGGCTCGAAACACAAACTCCTATATTTGTATACGAGTCTCTCAACCGGCAGATGCAGAGCGGGAATACTCAGAGTGAGCAGCCGGATAGGCTTGAAGAACAGATTGTGTTAGTGGCCGAAAAGTTTGTGGTTATAAATTCGGTTCATAGTACGGCCTGCAGGCCGGGCGGACAGTCTTCCTATAGTAAGGCAATCCTGAAAATCATCAAGACACTCCGCGAGGATGCCCGGAACGGCTTGCTGAACGCTAATATTGTAGATGTGCTGTCGGAGGCTTTGCTGGATGGCACTATACGGCTTGATCTCTACACCTAAACAAGGGGGTAACCAGGCTGCCTTTATTCGGGGTTGAAGTCCAGCCGTTTGAGCTTGCGGTGCAGAGTGGCCTCGGCAATCCCCAGCAGCTTGGCGGCTTGTTTCTTGTTGCCCCAGGTCTGATCGAGGGCCCGCTGGATTGCCTGCTGTTCATAGCTCTCGATCGAAAATTCATCGGATCGTCTTTCGGTAACTGCCGGCGAGTTGCGGACCGCCTCGGGAAGATCGATCATCTGGATTTGGGGCGGCTCGGCAAAGACGATTGCCCGGCGAACAACGTTCTGCAGTTCGCGTACATTTCCTGGCCAGGCATACTGCAGCAGTCGTGTCATTGCGGAATCTTCAATTCTGGTTACTTCCGGGGAATCAGTCAGGTGAAGTGAAAGAAAGTGCTTGAGCAGCGGTTCTATATCTTCAGTTCTCTCTCTGAGCGCCGGTACGTTGATGGTAATGGTATTGAACCGGTAGTACAGGTCTTCACGGAATTCGCCCTGTTCGACGGCTTGCTGCAGGTTGCGGTTGGTGGCAGCCAGTATACGTATGTTTACTGAAACCGGTGTAGTGGCACCGATTGGTCGCACCTCCTGCTCCTGTACCAGCCGCAGCAGTTTGGTTTGCAGTGCCAGCGGCAGCTCGCCGATTTCATCGAAAAAAACTGTACCGCCGTCGGCCTCTTGGATTAGACCGTTGTGTGAATGAGTGGCGCCGGTAAATGAGCCTTTCCGGTATCCGAACAGTTCGCTTTCGATGACCGAACCGTTGATGGCCCCGCAGTCTACCACTGTAAAGGGGTTGTCCTTGCGTTCGCTATGGGCGTGGATCGCGCGAGCCACCAGCTCTTTGCCGGTGCCGGTTTCGCCCTGAATAAGCACATTCATGTCGGTGTGTCCCACGTTTACGATAGTTTTCTTGAGCCTGAGCATTGGCTCCGAGTTGCCTATTAGTCCGTCAAAGTGAAAATGCTCGTTTGTCCGCCGCCGCAGGTCGGACATTTCCTGCTCCAGCTCCCACGTACGTTTTACCTGCGACACTTTGTTTACCAGCAGTTCGTTAGTAATCGGTTTTTCAATCAGATCTTTGGCTCCCTGTTTTATGGCCTTTACCGCGTCTCGGATGGTTGCGCGTCCGGTGACCATATATACTGGAATACCGGGATTGCGATGCTGTATCATCTCCAGAACCTGGTGGCCATTGCAGCGGGGCATGCAGAGGTCAAGCAGAATGAGGTCCGGCGGAGTGTCGTTCAGTGCTCCGAGGGCTTGCTTGGCATCCTGGAAACACCTCAGGTTGTCTACTATCTTTCTAAGAGTGCGTTTATATACACTCAGACTTTCTTCTTCGTCATCAATACAGAATACGGTGAATCCGCTGTATATGTTTTCATTGCTTTTTTCTTTCATAGTAAGACAATACCCCTGCTAATAACATTAATCAAGATGATTTTTGTTTAAAGAAAACAGTATTCATTTAGCGGAACAGCTGTAGTATGAGGTTCGAGGAGATGAATGTTACCTTTGAATCCCTCCTATATGAGGTCGTGATTATCCACGCAGTCAGTCGGTAAGATTCCTTCCACTTTCTCCCCATCTGTTTCCGATCACGGCGTACATTGTCCGTACAGTGTCCGAAAACGCGACTCCTACTGTACGATTACCGTACACCCGAGGCGTCCTTCCGGCGCTTGGGCGTGTCGTCTTATACTGTACCACCCACTGGAAGTGTACTCTCGCAAGAATTATATTGCGGAGATAAATTGTTTATGTATAATAAATTGAAAACATCTTTGTACAGGCTTAGTCTAAAAATTAGCCTGCGAAACGGAAACTTGGCACGTTACTTGCTAAATATTGGGTACATTGGATCTTTGAAACAGTACCAGGGACGGAATACAGCGGAACAAAGAATTGCAGAATCGGCGGCATTCGAAAGGCAATTCCCGAATGTTATTCGGGAGTAAAAAAAAGGAGCCTACCGAACGGTAGAACTCCCTATCACAACTTTTATAAATTTACTGCATTGTATGGAGGATGTCAATATGAAGATTCGAATAATTCACATAGCTCTCGTAGTTCTTTTCGTGTTCAGCTCTGTGGTCGTTGGGTTTGCAGACCCGCCTTCTTCGCTTAGCACCGAGGATTCGATCACTACCGATATCAGTCTGAGTGTCGAGCCGCAGATCATCGCCCACAAGGGATCTGACATCGTTATGAGCGTGCCTGCCCTCGATGCCTCCTCAGAAGAAGATGAGGGTGGAGCTCTGGCCTTTGGGTCGGGAAGCATCGGCTACTTTGACAGCAACGCACCGACGACCTTCTCCTTCGAGGCGAACGCGCTGAGCAACAGTGAAAGCGATGGCGACGACGTGATGACCACCCGCTACGCGGCGAACTTCTCCGGCTACGACGGAAAAGAGGACGAAGGGTACGCGAGTGGTGACGTGAACAGCGCAAATCTCGATGACCTTGACGGGTCTGTAAACATCACTCCCCGCAGCGGACGTATCGACGTAGCGCTCGATGTGGAAGCCGACGTGGAGTGGGGTGACGATGCAGGGCTTTACGGCTCGCAGTTCGTCATGACCGCCACAGTCAACTAAGAGGTAGAGAGAAAGCATTTAGCTAAAAACGGACAGAGAGGAGGGGCCCGGGCCCATGCCGACCCGGGACTCCTCGAACCGATGCCGCCGACTGCAGTGGGGTTCCGTAGTTCGTTCCCATAAGGTACCTGGTAAAATGAGAAGAGCAAGAAGAGCGAAAGGCGCCCCTCAACGTGGGCGCCAATCGTTTTTCGTAGTGAGGAGAAAACACACATGAATAGCGTCTACGAGGCCATGACCGATGCTGTTTTCATTGCCGACATCGAAACAAAGAAGCTGCTCTTCTGCAATAGCCAAGCCGAGACAATGACTGGACGAAGCAGAGATGAGCTCATTGGCATGCAAGCGGAGGACCTGCACCCGACACAATTTGCGGAGCCAATCCGGCAGGTATTCGAAGAGAGTAAGGTCAGACTTCCTTCGGTAGAAGATTCCGAAGTTCTCACCGCCAGCGGACGGCGAATTCCCGTATTTATAAGCACCTCATTCATCAGATTCGAAGGTAGAGGGGCGTTGCTCGGCATATTCAGGGACATAAGCTCATGGAACGAGGCAGATCTCGAGCGGAGACGTTTGTGGGCTGCCATCGAGCAGCTCTCCGAGGCGGTGCTCATCACCGACGCCGAAGCCTCTATTATCTACGCAAATCATGCCTTTTTCCGCATGACCGGTTACGGGGAGGAGGAAGTCATAGGAATGATTCCGGGCTTCTTGAACAGCGGCGAACAGAACCAAGAGACAGTTGAGGAGATGTGGAAAACTCTCAGGGCAGGCAGGAAGTGGAAGGGGGAGTTCGTCAACCGGAAGAAGGATGGAACGCACTACATCGACGAGACCGCTATTTCCCCGGTATTCGATCGGGGCGGAGAACTCGTCAACTACGTCTCGGTGAAACGGGATGTGACCGGCCGCAAAGCCGAGGAGGATCGCAGGAGATTAGAAAGAGAGGAAATGGAGGATGTGGTGGAGCTCCGGCTGCAAGAGCTCAGGGAGGCTTACGACACCATCACCCTGCAGGAGAAAATGGCCTCCCTAGGCCGCCTCACGGCGGGCATCGCTCACGAACTGAACAACCCGCTGCAGTTGGTGAGGATGAATGCAGATATTCTCGCCTACCAGATCCGGGAGATGAAGAGCCTCTTCTCATCGTATCGGGATTATATTATGGAACGTTCATGCCCGGATGCCACCTCTTCTCTGCCTGAGGATCTGCAGCGGCTGGAGGAGGAAAGCGATTTCGATACTCGAGATGAGGAGATGAGAAAGGCATACGAGGTATTGATGAATGGTGTGCAGAGGATGGAGCGAATTATATCGAACGTGCAGAAGACCTTCTCAATCGAGAAGACGAGCGAACAGCAGGAATGGGATCTTAACATCGGTATACGTGAGATCGTCGAAATCCTCTACAACGAGTATAAGTACGGGACAAAAGTAGAGGTGTACAGTGAGGGGGTGCTTCCTCTGATGTGTAACCGGCAGGAAATACAGCAGGTACTGATAAGCCTCATGTCCAACGCTTTTGAGGCGATCCGGAGCATTGGAAAGAGCACGGGTACGGGGAGCGGAGAAATCGTCATTCGCAGTTGGAGCGGCGAAGAGACGGTCTCGTTCTCGATAAGCGACAACAGTTCCGGCATAGGGCCCGAAGAGCGGAAGAAGGTCTTCGAGCCGTTCTACACCACCCGCTCGCAGAAAAGTAACACAGGCTTCGGTTTGAGCCTTGTCTACGAGATCGTGGTTAACAGACACGGAGGCACCATAGCCTTCGAGAACTCGGAGAGTGGCGGAACGTTGGTAACGGTGAGCCTGCCGCGGGGTGTATAAAATCTGTACAGCTTAAGCATACCCTTCGCTTGGCACACTTATTGCAATAAGAATATTAAGGGATTAGTGATGGAAAATATGAATACAGGAACGAACATACACCACGTACTGATGCACATACTCAATCTCTTTTTACTCCTCCCCCTCGCGCTCTCCGCTGGGGAAGTGACGGCGGGAATACGGATGGGATTACAGTCGGGAATCGTGGCGCATCCCACGGGGGAGGATATTGTAATGGAGGTTTCCCCGTTTACTAGCGCAGAGACGGATGTGACGGCCCGCGGTAACGGCTTTCTGGGCTACTTTGACAGCAATGTGCGCACCACTATCACTTACCAAGGCAACAGCCTGCATCACGGCGATGAGCCCCACACCGATGTAATGTCGACTCGCTACCACGTCCGTCTCTACGGACATGGCTCGGGGGATGTGAACTACAGGAGCCCCACAGTGGAAGATGAGCGGATCGAATGGCTTCCGGGCTCGTCGGTAGTGGAACCGAATACGGGAAAAATCTACGTCGACCTCGAGGTGGAAGCGGATGTCGACTGGAGTCATGGCATAGGACAATATGAGGCGGTATTCGTGCTCACGGCTACTAAGAGCGGCGGAATGAGTGAGGAAGACATTGAACGGTATAGCAGTGTCTTCAGTGAATCTAACCAGCCTCACGATGTGCTCATCGCCCCGGAGACCTCTCCGAATCTTTCCCTCTCCGAAGACGTGGAGATCATGACTACCTTTATTGAGGAGACCGCCGGCTACCGGAACACGATCGGCTACTTCCTTTTCCCCGAGGAACCGTTGGTGGATATCGGGGAGATAGAGACGAGCTCGAAGGTACTCTATGAAAACGCCTCCATGGAAAATTCGGGGGAAGAGCTGATACCGGGAGACAGTAGAGACCTTGGCCTATTCGAATCGGAGTTTGACTTGGGATTCTGGATTGCCAGCGACGGCTATAAGAGGACGAACCCGGAGGTGTACTACAGTATCGATGAGTACAATGCAGACGGACTGCGGCACGTGTCGATTTTCTCGGACCTCGCACAGAATCGCATCGTCGTCGGATTCGAGGATCTTCCCGGAGGTGGCGACAAGGATTACAACGACGTGCTCATAGGGCTGGATATCTACCCGTTTTCAGCTGTGGATCTCGACAACATACCCGACATATCGGAGCTAAGGGAGTGAGAGAATGATAGACACGGGAACGAAGGGATGTTTTGTGTTGCTTTACAGCCTCATCCTCATCTTTGGCATACTCTTTGTCCTCCGCGGCGAGCAGGTGAAGACGGGCGTCCACATGGGAGTGCCCGCGGGTATCGTCGCGCATCCATCGGGAGAGGAGATCATCCTTCATTCGCCTCCACTGTCCGAGAGTGAAGAGGGTGAGGTGACAGCCAAGGGCGAAGGGTATATAGGCTACTTCGACAGCAATGCCTGCACCATCATCAGCTACGAGGCGAACTGCCTACACCATGGCAAAGATAAGGACAAGGAGGAGATGATCGACCTGCTTCCGACCCGCTACAGCGTGACCCTCTATGGGCACGGATCGTCGCCGATTCACTACCACAGCCCTACCGTATTGAAGGTGGAGAAGGAAACGCTTCCCGGCTCATCGGTTGTGGACCCTCATACGGGGAAGATCCACGCGGAGTTGGACATCGAGGCTGACGTAGACTGGAGTCACGACTCTGGAGAGTACGAGGCCGCCTTCGTTCTCACCGCCACCGAGAGCGGAGGAATATGCACGGAGGAGATAGCCTACTACAGGAGCCGCTTCGAAGAGGGTCGTATACCCGTGGATCTGGTTAGATTCGCCACTCCAGATAACGACAGCTATGTGCTCGATTCCGAAAGGGCATCCTTCGGAGGTGCAGCGGACGAGACGAACATCAAGAGCGAAATCGGCTACCGCCTCCCCGAAAGGCCGGAAGATGGCGGTGAGTAGAATGATAAGCAGTGATACCGAGACAGTGAAAACGAAGGAGTTGGTAAGAAGAATGTACGCATTGATCAATTGCACAGAATATCGCATCGAAGAGACCATGGAGCGGAGCTCCGGCGGCAGGCTGCAGAGACTGCCCCTCCTTCCTCTGCTTGTTTTTATGTTGATGACCACAGGTCTGGATGCCTTCCAGGTTACTCCTGCCTCGAAGGCGATCAGCATGAACCAGGGAACGGAGCAGGTCGTTACCATTCGTCTTGTCGGCACGAAGGATGAAAGGGTTCTTATCTACCTTGGCGACTACTTCATCGACAGGAGGGGGACCGTCGTCTTCGAGGCCGGACCCGAGATGAACGCGCCCTCGGCAAAAGGGTGGATATCTCCGATTACTGCAGCTCAGGAGGTCACCTATTTCGACCCGGCGGAGCAGGGTATGATAACAAGAAACGCCCCGGTAGTGGAATTGCAGCAGGGGGAGGTCAAGGAAGTCTCCTTCAGGGTCGCTCCGCCAGCGGATGCCCAGGGCGAGTACTACGCCACCCTCCACTTCCGTGATCTCACCACATCGACACAGGATGATGATACGCCGCAGGTAGCGATCTACTTTGCCGTGGCGGCCCGCCTGAGCATCGCCATCAAGGGAAGCTTCGTCCCGAGACGCGAGGGAGGCGTGCTTTCCGACGCGGGGAGCATCCACCAGGGAGAGGGTGCTACCCGCATAAGCACTTCCTTCGAGAACAGTGGCAACGTGCACTTGAATGTGACCGCACTGACGTACATCAGGCGGGCGAAGGACAATCGGGTCTTTGCAGAGCTGACGCTCACTCCCGCAGGTTCCCAGCCTGATGGGAGCGCATTCATCCTGCCCGGTGGGGTGAGGGATTTCGAGGGCTATCTGAGGCGACCCCTTCCTCCAGGCGAGTATGTAGCCGAAACAGTCTACGATTACGGCTCCTACCTGAGGCCTAAAAATAGAGTAGAGTTTACCGTGGAGAGGGACACGAATGCGGAGTTCATGACCTTCGACTACGAGCCGAAGGAGCTGAAGGTCGTCGGTGCGCCGGGGAGCACCTCGATACGGAAGATCACGGTCTACAATATGGGTGCAGAGCCGCTGGAACTGCGAATAGACGCTGATGAAGGGCTGCTGCGCATCCTTACTCCCCAGCTTATCATTCCCGAGGGAAGCTCTCGCAACGTCGGCATCATGTTGCGCGTCCCCGAGGATGCCTCACGAACAAAGATCAATCTCACCCCATCTAGGGGGAGCCCTGCGGACCTGCTGGTGTTGATCAACGAAACGGGGGAGGACTGAGATGCGGGGTCGCTGCCTGCAATGTGCCCTCCGGTCCGGTCTCCGAGGCAGTCTTCCGATTGCACTGCTTGCGGCGATGCTGCTGTCAGGCTGTGCTACGCCGATGGAGCAAACCGTCGATACGCCCGATCTCGTGATCTCCCGGCGCTCTGCGGACTCGCCAGATCCTCTGAAGCAGGAGCTGGTAGCCCGAGGCGCAAAGGATTCGGAAAGGGAAGCGGGGCCGTCGGTCAGCGGCAACTACTTCGACACCGACCTGCGGGCGGTGCTAATGGAGCTTTCAATGAAGACCGGGATTAATATAATTCCCGACCAGACAGTCAGAGGCATGATTACTGTCAGCTTCGAAAAGATGCCCCTCGAGAAGGTCCTGCGCATGATCCTCTTTCCCGGGGGTTACTCATTCAAAAAGGAGGAGGGCTACTATCTCGTTGGCAGCGTCGACCCTAAGAATCCTCACACTTCCCGCCTCATTAGCACCGAGATGCTTCGCACCAACTACGACGCGAAGGAGGTTATCGAGAGCCTTCCTCAGATGTATCGCCCCTTCGTCACCATGGCCGACGGCATAGCAAACCGCCTCGTCATAAATGCCCCGGAGCATGTGATGTGGAAAATCAAGGAGTCCATAGTAGCCATGGACGAGCCGAGGAAACTTATCTCCATCGACGTGGTCGTGGCGGAGATGAGTTACTCGCAGGCGAACTCACTCGGGGTGGACTGGGACGATCCCATTGTCTCTGTCGACGGGGCAGGCGGTCTTTTCATCGAGAACGGCGGCGGTGCGTTCACCGGCAGCCTTACCTCAGAGTTTGTCCTCTCACTCTCGGCGATGTCGAAGAACGGGAGTATCGAAATACGGGCCAATCCGAAGATCGTCACGCTCGACGGAGAGACTGCTAAGGTGCAGATCATCGACGAGTATTACATCCCCATCATCGGTAACATAGATGACCTCTCTTCGAGCGATGTGAGGAAGATCGACGCCGGCATCAGCCTCATCGTGCGGCCAAGGTTGACGCGGAACGGTGAGATCCTCATCGACATAGAACCTTCGGTGAGCAACCAGAGCGGCGTATCCATGCAGAGCGCTATGCCCATAATCAACACTCGTCAGGCTAAGACGACCGTCAAGCTCAAGAGTGGAGAAACCTTCATCCTCGGCGGACTAATTCAGGAGAGCACACAAAACGAACGCAAGAATGCCGCCCGTAGCACCGCGCAAAGCAAGAAGGAGCTGGTGATATTTATTACCCCCCGGGTTCTGTGACTAATCCAGCCCGTAGTCGCGCATCTTCTTGTAGAGGGTCGATCGGGTAATCCCGAGTATTTCTGCAGCTCGTGCCTTGTTGAGACCTGTGATCTCCAGAATATGTTGGATGTGCCGCTTCTCGACCTCTCTCATGCTGAGCTCGACGGTGTCGGAGAATTCTGCCTCAGATGCCTTTTCACCGCCGCCTATTCTCTCCGCTTCCGGATTACCTGATGTGTCCTCGTAACCCAGGGGAACCCGGTAGCCCCTGGTCGTCTCTTCGGGGTCGAAGAGATTTTCTGTGTCGATGACATCGGAATCGCTTAGGTAGTAGGCTTTCTCCACGATGTTCTGCAGTTGCCGAATGTTGCCCGGCCAGCCATTGCTGCTTCGTTTTAGCTTCTCCAATGACACGGGTGAAATTGACCTTGTAAGCCCGTTGTTTTTTTTGGCTAGTTTGAGGAGGAACATCGATATCAACAGGGAGAAATCGTCGCCCCGCTCACGCAGGGGAGGAACGAAAAGGGTGAAGACCTGCAGCCGGAAGTAGAGGTCTGCCCGGAATCGCCTCTCCTCGACGGCTTTCCAGAGGTCGATGTTTGAGGCGGCAATGATGCGCACATCGGCGCTGCGGGTCACCGTGCTGCCTACCCGCGAGTAGGTCCCCTCCTGGAGGAAACGCAGCAGGCGAGTCTGCATCGCCGGCGTCAGCTCGGCCACCTCGTCGAGAAAGACCGTCCCGCCGTCCGAGGCCTCGAAGACCCCCTTGGCGGTGTCTACCGCCCCGGTAAAGGATCCCTTCTCGTGGCCGAAGAGGTGGCTGTCGATAAGGGACTCCTGAATCGCCCCGCAGTTGACGGCGGTGAAGGTCATGTCGCTGCGATTGCTGCGGTGGTAGATTGCGTGGGCAACCAGTTCCTTTCCCGTGCCCGTCTCTCCCTGGATGAGCACCGGGGCTGAGGTCGGGGCGATCTTCAGGATCTGCCGGTAGAGCCGATGCATCGCCGGACTCTCGCCTACGAAGAGGTCGAAGTGGAACTGGAGTCCCTCGTCCCATACCGCCGGTACAGGTGCCTCTGCCGGCTCCTTCCTTCGCAGCCTGGCTATTTCGATAAGCTCATCAACGGTGGAGATGAGGCCCTGCTGGTCCACCGGTTTCTGTATGACCCGCACGGCGGAAGTGCTGTTTATGAGCTCGATGACGAGGTCGAGATTCATGTAGGCCGAGAGCATGGCGCAGACCGTTTCGGGGTACAGCTCCTTCACCTTCTTAAGCAGCGACTCGCCATTCTCTCCAGGCATGTTCTGGTCGGTAATGAGCACGTCGATGCGCTGCGCCTCGAGAGTGGAAAGTGCCTCTTCGCTACTATGGGCAGTAAATAGCTCGATGGAAGGAGTATTCCTGAAGAGCATTTGTATCGTGGTGAGGAAATCGATCTCGTCATCGACGAAGAGCAACTGTGTGGCAGCCTGCTGCTGCTTTTTATTAGCAGTCGCCTGAGGCGAATTCTCTGCGTGGTCCATTTGCTTATCCTCTTACGTGTATTTGCATTTGTACATGCAGGAAACAATTAGCAAGTACTGTGCCAAGTGAACCATTTTCGAGCCAAGAAAAGCCGTCTGTGACTAAACCTGTATACCTCTCCGGGCTTTCTGAGGTGGTGTGCGAAGGAGCCCAGCCGGTTTCTCTCTCCAGTGCGGCTATCAAAATGATAGAATAACTCAAGTTAGTATCAATTTGAAAAACTCCGGCGCCTAGGCAAACGTTGAACCTGCGGCTTACAAGCAGCACATAGGAGAGGACCACCGAGGCCATGAGATTTCGCCGGAAGCGGTAGCGAACGTCCATCGAGGCGTAGCGGCGCAGCCAGGTTCCGCACGAAGTCGATAGGCTCCTCATGCAGCTCCCGGTAACTTTGCGTGAGCTCACGGGCCAGGTCAAAGACCGCATCCCGAACAAACTCGATTTCCCTCTCAGTCCCAGGGCCCTGACCGACCACATTGTCGTCCCCGCCTGCCTCGTCCGCCGCAGCGGTCAGAACCATATCCGAAAACGCGAATATAAAGAACAGCAGCATCGCCGTAATCCAGAAGTTTTTCATTCCATACCTCCAAAAAAAAATTATTGAATGAGTCGAAAAACTAATTGCAATAAGTGTGCCACCAAGAGACATGACGGCGCGTTTGTGGTCGGAATTTCATTTTGATATACCCAGAGTTGAGCCGGCTTGCAGAATGAGAGTGCATCTCCGAATAGAGTAGGAGGGTGAGGCATACCGATTGTGTGAGAGTCCTCCCTGCGACACGGAGAGATCTTGTTATTTATTCCAGTGCAGTAAAATAAAAAATGATATCAGGGGGGGAGACGAATTTTCGCGCATTTCGATTACCGGGGATCCCGCTTGGCACGGGCTTTGCTATACAGGGATAGTACATCGAACCGGGCGTCGGCAGAGTGTGTTTCGGCCGCCTGAGCAACGAACCGGTTTTTTTATGCGCATGAGCGGCGCCGCCGCCCGTGTAGCCGTAATGCCGTCGTGAGCGATCAAAACGATCGCCGCAGGCGGAATGGGAGTGCTGTGCGCTCACCGCAGTCCTGCTCTCATCACTTTTTCAATTACAAAAAAACCGGAGGAAGCACTACCACAATGAGCGGAAAAGTATACAGGAAAAGAACAAAAAAAGTTGCCCTGGTCGGCGTTGGAAGAATATCCAATCGTCACATAGAGGCCATAGCGTCCGAACCCGGGGTAGAAGTAACCCTGGTATGCGACACCTACGAGGATCTGGCTCGAAAGAAGGCGGGAGAACTCGGGGTTCCCTACATCACCGACTACCGGCAGATAAGCAAGGTGGCGCCGGAAGTCGACATCGCGGCGGTGCTCACCCCTTCGGGAAATCACCCTACCCATGCAGCGGAGATCGCCGAGACGACTGATGTGCCGTACATCCTCCTGGAGAAACCCATAAGCCTCACCCTGCGGGAGGCATACGACCTGTTCAACCGGATCGACAGGGCAGGGAAGGTTCTCCTTCCCGTGTTTCAGAACCGCTACAACCTTCTCGTCTCCTACATAAAGCAGCTCATCGACAGCGGTGTTCTCGGGACGATCTACCAGTTCAACTGTAACGTCTTCTGGAACAGGAACAACGGGTACTTTCGCAACAGCTGGCACGGTACTCGGGAGCTCGACGGCGGGGTGCTCTACACCCAGGCTAGCCATTACGTCGACATGCTCCACTTTTTTTTCGGCGAGCTGGTCGAGAGCAAGGGACTCTGCTCGTCGCTGCGGGGCATGGATGTGCACGACACCGTCTCGGCGGTCTGCAGGTTTGCCGGCGGTACGGTCGGCTCCCTCAACGCAACCGTCAGCGTGTTCCGAGAGAACTATCTCACCGAGTTCACCCTCATCGCCGAGAAGGGGACCATTCGCCTCTCGGGAACGAACCTCAACACCATTGCGAACTGGGACGTGGCGGGGATAGAGAAGCCGGACCTGGATTTTTCCATCAACCATCAATACGGCCTGGGCCACAACACACTCTACTCCTACATCGCCGGAGAGAAGTGGGCAAAGTTTCCCACACGGCAAGAGATCATATCGGGAATACGGATGATGGAGCAGCTGAGCTATTAAACGTATCGCCGTACAGGCAGGTCGGCCACAACACAAAGGGAGGTGGATACAATATGAAATTCGTAGACCTAGGACTGCAGTACTATGCCTACAAGAACGAGATAGATGAGGCGCTGCGAGAGGTCGTCGAGTCCGGCTCGTTCATCAACGGGCCGCAGATTGCCGCTCTCGAGAAAGAGCTCGCCGAGTTCAGCGGGGCGCGCTACGCCGTAGCCTGCAGCTCCGGTACCGACGCCCTTATGCTGGCTATGTTTGCTTTGGGTGTGAAACCAGGAGACGAGATCATCGTACCGGCCTTCTCTTTCATCGCAACCGCGTCGATGGTCTCCTTTCTCGGTGCCATCCCCGTATTTGTAGACGTGGGGCCGGAGAGTTATACCATGGATCCTGAGAGGATCGAGGAGAAGATAAGCGAACGGACGAAGGGCATTATTCCCGTTTCCCTCTTCGGGCAGTGCGCCAGGCTCGAGGAGATCGAGGCCATAGCACGCCGCAACGGACTTTTTGTCCTCGAAGACGGCGCACAGTCCTTCGGGGCTGTCAGGGGAATCGTCGACGGGCCGAGTCACATCGAGCGATGCCGGTCCTGCTCCTGCACCGACAGCGACATCGCCGTCACCTCCTTCTTTCCTGCCAAGCCTCTCGGCGGCTACGGGGACGGGGGAGCGGTCTTTACCAACGACGCGCAGACTGCCGAGACCCTCCGGAGACTGCGCAACCACGGGCAGGAGAGCCGCTACCGGCACGAGATTATCGGACTAAACGCCCGGATGGACAGCCTGCAGGCGGCAGTTCTTCTAGTGAAGCTACGCCACTTCTCCGTGGAGATCGAGCGACGTCGCAACGCTGCAGCTATCTACCAGGCCTGCCTCAGCGGGCTGAGGCAGGTGGAGACGCCGATGCAGGATATACTCAACGAATCAACCTGGGCACAGTATACAATTCGTGTTCCCTACCGCGATAAGGTCCGAGAGGAGCTCCTGCGGCGAGGAATCCCGAGCGCTGTGCACTATCCTTTGCCTCTGCCTATGCAGAAGGCTTTCGGCGGTTCAGGCCAGAATGTGCGGCGCGGCTACCGCGTCTCCGAGGAGCTCTCGATGAGCGTTCTTTCCCTGCCCATGCACGCCTTTCTCACCGAAGCCGAGCAGTGTGAGGTCTGCGTGGCCCTCGACGAGGTGCTCGCCGGCCTGGGCGAAGATGCGATGGCTGAGGTGTCCTATGGATGAGGAAAAAATGAAGTACTTCCTGCACGAGTCAAGCTACGTCGATGCGGGGGTAGTGGTGGGAGAAGGAACGAAGATCTGGCATTTTTCCCACATCATGTCCGGGGCTCGCATCGGCCGCAACTGTTCGATCGGGCAGAACGTCAACATCGGCGGGAAGGCCGTGGTGGGCGACGAGGTGAAGGTGCAGAACAACGTATCCATCTACGACGAGGTGCTAATTGAGGACCGGGTCTTTTGCGGGCCTTCCTGCGTATTTACCAACGTCGTCAATCCGCGGGCCTTCGTCGAGCGCAAGGACAAGTACAGGAAGACCCTCGTACGTGAGGGGGCAAGCATTGGGGCGAACGCTACCATCGTCTGCGGCGTTACCCTCGGCCGCTATTGCTTAGTCGGGGCGGGGGCGGTTGTCACTAGGGACGTGCCCGACTACGCCCTCGTTTACGGAAGTCCTGCCCGGATTTGCGGTTGGGTAAATGAGGCGGGCGAGAAAGTAGACAGCCCGCCCGATGAAAAGGAATTATAATGAAGAAAAACGTATTATTACATCTGGATGAGGAAACCTTAGAGATCGCCTTGCAATTCGCCGAGAGCCACGGGATAAGCCTCAGCGACTACGTGGAGCTGCTTATCGAGGAGTCCGTGACTGTGAGACGCAGCAACGAACTGTGGATAAAGGGAACGATAGCCAGGATGCAGGCCCGGGAGATACTGAAGGACATGGATCACTACGATGAAGAGCAGGACGAGTATGGACCGATATAAGAGCGGAGCCGAAGAGCTCCTTGAACGGATCGAGGGAAACGATATTATTATAGGTATTCTGGGCCTTGGGTATGTAGGCCTGCCCCTGGCGGTAACCTTTGCCCGGGCCGGCGTGCAGGTTATCGGCTTCGAGAAGAACGCCGAAAAGGCGCAGATGGTCAACCGGGGACAGAACTACATTGCCGATGTGGATGACTCGGAACTCAGCGAGTGTGTGGAGATAGGGCGGCTCGGAGCTACTACCGACTTTTCCCGCCTCGCGGAGGTGGATGCGGCCATAGTCTGCGTTCCCTCTCCCCTGGATAAGTTCCGCAAGCCCGATATCTCCTTCATCGAAGCCGCCGGGCGGGATATCGCACGCTACATCAGGCGGGGCCCCGGGGTCTTTATCTCTCTCGAGAGTACCACCTATCCCACCACCACCGAGGAGACGATGCTGCCGATTCTCGAGGAGCAGGGGCTCGTCCTCGACCGGGACTTCTGGCTCTGCTTCTCACCCGAGCGGGTGGACCCGGGCAACAAGAGCTGGAAGACGAAGAACACCCCCAAGGTGGTGGGGGCTCTCGGCGCGGAGGCACAGCGCATCGCCATGGCCATCTACGGTCGTGCGGTGGAGAATCTGCATGCAGTTTCCAGTCCCCGGGTGGCGGAGATGGTCAAGATCCTCGAGAACACCTACCGGCTTGTGAACATATCGCTAGTCAACGAATTGGCCCTCCTGGCCGGCAAGATGGGCATCGACTTCTGGGAGGTGATCGAGGCGGCAAAAACCAAGCCTTACGGCTTCCAGCCTTTCTACCCCGGGCCGGGGGTGGGGGGGCACTGCATTCCCCTCGACCCCTTCTACCTCGAGCACATCGCCAGGAACTACGACTTCGACCTGACGATGATCGAGACCGCCGGGCGCATCAACACCATCATGCCGCACCGGATGGTCGTCAAGATCATCTTCAGCCTCAACAAGCAGGAAAAGTCCATAAAGGGCTCGCGGATACTCTTCCTGGGGGTCGCCTACAAGGCGGATATCGGCGACGAGAGGGAGTCTCCGGCACTGGAGATTATAAACGAGGTGTACCGCAAGGGCGGGCTGGTGGACTACCACGACCCCTACCTGCCGACAATTGCCACCGCCGAAGGGATCGAGCTCGAGAGTGTTGAGCTCAACGAAGAAGTTCTTGCCGGCTACGACTGCGTGGTGATAACGACGAATCACCGCAGCTTCGACGGTCGCTGGATCGCCGAGCATGCAAAGCTGGTGGTGGACCTGCGAAACGTGGTACCCGCCGGCATCAACGACCACGTGTATAGGCTCTAAGATGGGACGAATGTACGTACAATGGGCACATTTATCGGCGCTGGTTTTCGCGATACTTGCCGCCTCCTGCGCGGGAGGACCTGCGGCGGCGGAGCAGAATAAGGGCCGGAGGTCTGCTTACTTGAGCAGAAACTGGCACTACGATGTCATTATTACTAAAGAGGGTACCCGCAGCGAGGGCCGGATCGGAAGGCTTTCCTACCGGGGCTTCGAGATAGATGGGTACTTCGACACGGTGGTCACTGCCTACGGCTGCTACGTCTTTCGCCGGCGGTCTCAGCTGTGGGGCTTCGGCGGCTACAGGAGTATAGAACTTCCTGCAGAACCACGTGAGATCAAAGAGAGTTTCTCCGCGGCCGACGCAGAACGGGGCTGGTATTTTGGTGCTTTGTACGAGCGCAAGAGGGGCACACCGGAGTCCTGGCTCTGCATTTCACGCGAAGGAGCCCTCCCGGGCGGCGAGGATATCGAGGCCTGGATCTACCCCGAGGACATTGCGGATTTTGTTGAGAGCTTCAGTCTCGAGATCCGTCTGCCGACGGCCGAACCGAAGCGGCGATAGGAGATGGATATTTCAATTCGATTAAGCTCCCTTGCTTTCCCGGCCTACGCGGTCCTGCTGCTGTTGGGGACGGTGCTGCCGATAAACCCGAGCGGCTCCGCACTGAATGAGAACTACTTCCTGCAGATACGCTGGGACTACCTGCTGCATGGGGCGGTCTACTTTCCGCTTCCGCTCCTGCTGTCCCAGGGCGCCCGGCGCCTGACGGCAGCGGTATTCCTCTCCCTGGCCATCGCCGCTGTTTTCGAGCTGCTGCAGCTGCCGCTGTCCTACCGGACCTTCAATATCAACGACCTGGCGGCAAACTGTCTCGGCATCCTGGCGGGTGTACCGATCGCGGCGCTTCTACGGCGTCGTGAAAACCAACAAAAGTGAGGACACGTCCATGAAAGGAATTATTCTTGTATGCGGCAGGGGCTTTGCCTGGTTGTATACGGGAACACCGCAGAGCATGCTCGAGGCGGGCAAGTTCGTAAAGATTATACAGGAGCGTCAAGGCTTTGTGGTCAGTTCCAATGCTAAACAGTAACTTTGCCCGAAACGTTGCTATCGTTGCCAGCGGGACCGCTGCGGCCCAGGCCATCGGCATGGCTTTTACCCCGTTTATTACCCGTTTATACGGACCGGAAGCTTTTGGTTTGCTTGGTGTGTTCACTTCACTGACAGGCGTTTTGGTGCCTGTTGCCGCGCTGACGTATCCGATTGCCATTGTTCTGCCGAAAGAAGATTCAGATGCACGGGGTATTGCTCGCTTATCTCTCTACATTGCCTTTGTTGTTTCGACACTCGTAGCCGTGGCCCTGTATGTCGGTGGAGAGAAATTGCTAACCCTGCTGGATTCGCAGACCATTGCCCCGTATGTGATGCTGATTCCCTTGTTTATGCTGTTTGCAGCATGTCAGCAGATTGCCCGCCAGTGGTTGATTCGGAAAAAACAGTTCAGCATCACTGCCAGAGTCGCGGTTTTGCAGGCATTTATCATTAACAGTGCCAAGTCAGGTTTCGGTTGGTTTAACCCGGTTGGTGCTGTGCTGATTCTGTTAGCCACGGGCGGCCAGGCATTTCATGCCGCAATGTTATGGATAGGGATTCGCAAGAGTAAACATTATCAAAATGGTGAAAAACGTGAATCGACAAGCCTGAAGGTATTAGCAAAAAGGCACCGTGATTTTCCAATCTACAGAATGCCTCAAATGTTGGTTAATTCACTATCACTGAGTTTGCCAGTGCTGTTGTTGTCGAGTTTTTTTGGCCCAACAGTTGTGGGTCTTTACACCCTTACGCGGAAAGTACTTTGGATTCCGGTTACCCTGATCGGTCAGTCTATATCAACCGTATTTTATCCGCAATTTTCTGAAAAAATAAATTCAGGTAAATGTGGGAAAAACTTACTTGTCAAGTCGTGTATAACTTTAGGGTTGATAGGTTTTTTTCCTTTCCTTCTGTTGTTTATATTTGGACCTGAACTGTTTTCTCTGGTGTTTGGCCAAGATTGGGATGTCTCAGGTGAATTTGCACGCTGGATGGCCCTTTGGCTATTTTTTGTGCTGATAACAAGGCCGGTCATCGCTGCAATACCTGTGTTGTCATTACAAGGAGTGTTTCTATTTTTAGAGTTTTTTGCTTTAATTCTTCGAGCTTCAGCGATTTCCATCGGATATTTTTTAGCAAACTCAGCCATGCTGTCTATAGGTTTATTTAGTCTGGTAAATGTTTTGGTTTACTTAGTATTAATGGCTATTGTTTTAAGAAAATCAGGTGTAACTCCTGGATGTTCGCATCGGGGTACGGCATAAATAATTGGTGCAAAACATTTCATTGACGAGGATTAATGACACAAGTCAATTCATAATATTGAAAAGCAGCGTTATATGGAAAAGGACTATGCTGGAGAAGGCTATTTTCAAGATCCCTTCATTGCGAAATTTACCGGTACAGGAGTAGCTAAATTTGGCTGCTCTAAGATTATTGACGATCGAATTTTCCGAGCATGTGATTGCTTTTGGCAGCTTGAAGTAGAAATAACTTCGCCATCTGGCAGATGATAAAAGAGAACTCAAAGCGGCAGCGTGTGTGTTAAGCTCGTGGAGCTGATTCAAGTAAGCACAAGTGATTGCTCAGAATTTATGATACCTTATTCAGGAGGCAAACTATGGCTGAACAATCCTATAAAATTGATTTTGACGGTTATTGGCGTGAGCCAAACAAGAAAGGGGTTCCCTCTAAATCTGGCATATACTGCGTTTATGCGTGTACACATAATTCTCAAGAAAAAACAGTAAGCATTCGTAAACTGATATATATCGGAGAATCAGACAATGTAGTTGCGCGCATTGCTGATCATGAAAAACAATCTGACTGGGAGAGTCATCTGAAATCAGTCGAACAACTCTGCTATAGTTTCGGTCCAGTTAATCGCGCTTCCCGTGAACGCTGCGAAGCCGCACTTATTTTCAAGCACAAACCACCGGAAAACATCGAATATATCAATTCATTTCCTTATGACCGAACAACCATGAATTTGAGGGGAAAAATAGCTTTGCTTGATCCGTCATTCGCTGTATAGTCAATCTGTGTATCCCCCTGTGTCAGGTACATGCTAGGTGTGGCTTGTTTTCAGTTGATGTTGACGACAACCCCACCCGCATCAAGTAACTTGAATTTTCAGATGCTCATCGTTATCTGCTCTCAGTGATCATGAAAATCTCCCCCGTGTTACAGACCTGAATCCTCTTCTATCCGGCTTAAATCTGGGCTTATGAATATTGCGAGGTAGAAAAAAAGAATGATTGTTTTTATTAGGAAAAAAATAAGCAGATTGAGTGTTGCGAATGCTATTTTTATAATTATATCAATTAATATTTTTGGTGTACATAACTTTGGCACTGATAAACTATTTTTTGTACTTAATACTTATGACCTGTTGTTATTGATACTACTTGTTTATTTTACTAAATTATTTTTCTTTAATAGATATGAGCATCTATTGAAAAATGATAAAGGTTTGTATTATTATTTTATTTATTCAGCATTTATATTTGTTGTTGTTTTGTCGATGCCGTTCAGGGGTGAAATATCTGTCATTGATTCAGCAAGGGTAGCTAGAGATTACATATTATTGATATTAGGTTTAATTGTATATTACGATATATATAAAAACAGTAACCATTTATTTTATATAAAATTATTCATATTTATATCGTTTGTGACTTCACTTCAAATAATTGTTAACTCAGTTAATCCATCTCTTGTTGAGAGCTTTTTTCCAGAATTGAGGGCGAGAGAAGGATATAAATTAGGATTTCAGAGAAATCATTTATTATCACATGCGATGCTGTTTCCGCATATCTCAACGATATACCTGATTTGTAAATCGCAAATTAAAAAGCTGAAAATGAACGAAACTGCTTTATTGTTAATTTTCTTTGTAGCAAGTGGACTGCAAGGTTTTAGAATTTATTTTGTCTCATTAACTGCAATAATTGTAATTGTAAAAATATCAAAAATTAGTTTTAGAAAAATCTTTCTTTATTTATTCATGGTTCTTGTGTTCGTTCCGGCTATAAATCTATTAGATACTTATTACCTGAATAATCAAATAAAAGGGAAATTTATTACTACGATCTACGAAATCTCCGGTAGCAGTCAAGGCACGTTACAAGGCCGCTTTAACCGGGACAACATTTATATGTATCCAATGTTTTATGAAAAACCGTATTTTGGATGGGGCTTTATCTATTACGGTTCAGAATATGGAAAAGAAATCGGTATGATGAGAACATCAGAAGATAGGCGGTATAGTCTCTATTCTATCGATTCCGGATATCTCACTGTGTTAATTCAGTTCGGAATAATTGGTTCTGTGATTATGCTCCTACTAATTAGTAAGCAACTTAAAATATTAAACACTAAAAATAATTATCTTAGTTCTACTGTCTTTTGGTTATGGATTTTTTTACTAATGTCACTTCCGACCCATGGTGCTTTTTTCTCTATTCATGGGCTGTTGCCCCTTTCTATTTTTATGGGGCTCATGGCTCGACCATTATCCGTTGCAAGTTTGTCATAGGCTTTTTGTGTTAACCCAAATAGCTTTTCAGTATAGAGGTGTTATGAAAAAAATTATTATTTACCTTGTCAACTTTAATAAGGGCGGGGCCGAATGGGTCATAACAAATTTAGCGAATACCATGGCCGATAATGGCAGGCCTGTAACCATCGTGAGTATCAAATTCGGAAACATGTCTACTGAGTTGAGTTCAACCGTCAATTATAAGCATTTTTCAGGGCAATGGCTAAAAGCGTTTTGGTACATGTATCGTAAACTTTGGCTAAACCGTTTTGACGTCATGTTAACAACCCAGCGAGGGGGAACTGTTTTTGCGTACTTATTGAAGATTTTCTCATTTTCAAAAACAAAGCACGTTGTCCGTGAAGCGGCCTCAAATTTCAACCAGCACTTTGAATCAAAGGGTTTTTTGACTGCTGCTATCTGGCGACGGTTGTTTCGCCTTTCCTACGGACATGCTTATCGTCTGATCGTTAACAGCGCAGGAACCGGTGAAGATTTAATAAGTGCCGGAATCATATCAGATAAGAGTTACTATCAAATCGACAATCCTTTGGACATTGATCGTATTCGCCAGAAAGCCTTAATGGAGAATAAATTTACAAAACCGCCTGATATGATTCAAATAGTCACTATTGCCAGACTGGTTCCCAAAAAGTGTATTGACGTTCTGATTCATGCTTATGAACGGGTCCGCGTACACTACCCGCAATCGAGGTTAGTCATTGTTGGTGATGGTCCCCTCAAGGAGGAGCTTGAACAGATTGTGAGTAAACTTGGTTTAAATAATCATGTTGTTTTTGCCGGCTGGTTATCAAATCCTTATCCTGTTTTAAGGGAATCAAACCTTTTTGTGTTACCATCAAAATGGGAAGGATTCGGGCAGGTGCTCATCGAAGCTCTGGCTTTGGGTGTACCTTGTGTCTCTACGGATACGTCGGATAGCCCTTCCTACATATTAGACAAAGGACAATACGGGATTTTAGTCGAACCTGAATCATTTGATGGGTTAGCTGCCGGTATTTTACAATCATTGAATCAGAACCATAAGGCTTTACGGTTGATTAAACGGGCTGAAATGTTCAACAAACAGGCAATTACTGGAAAATACGAACAGGTATTTTTTCTTGAATAAAAAGCAAAACCTGAAACTACAGTTCCTGGCTCAATAGACAATGATGTAAAAATGAGTACCGACGAAGCGAAAAAGACACACAATTTATTTTATGCTTTGATGGATGATGTTCGTGTAGCTGCCGAGCTGTGTTGCCCATTATGCCTCCGCTTATTTTCCATAAGTCGAACTTTTTATGAATAATCCAGAAAACACGGATAACACAATAAATTTGCTTTTTGCTGGTGACTTTGCACCGCACGGTGGTTACGAAAAACCTGTCATTACCCTCGGTGCAGCTATTTTCGGCGATTTGCAGGAAGATATCGCTACTGCCGATATAGCATTTTTGAATCTTGAAGCGCCATTGTGCCTTCACGGTAAGCCTATTCGCAAAACGGGGCCTAGCTTGCGGGCGCACCCTGATTGCTTGCATGCAGTTGCTGATGCCGGATTCAATGTCGCAGGCTTGGCGAATAATCACATTATGGATTATGGCGTCACTGGTTTTGGCGAAACACTGCGTGCTGTAACGAGCCATGGTTTAAAGGTGTGTGGTGCGGGTCAATATTTGCAGCAGGCACAACAAGCCTGCCATGTTGAAGTTAAAGGCTTGAGGATTGCCTTAATTGCAGTCGCTGAGCACGAATTCAGTATTGCATCGAGCGATCATCCGGGTGCCGCGCCGCTTGATTCGATTGATAATGTGTTGCAGATCGAACAAGCTCATAAAGAAGCTGACCTGGTTTTTGTCTCGGTTCATGGTGGGAACGAATACTTTCCACTTCCCCGCCCTGGACTGAGGAAGCTTTGTCAATATTTAACTAACCGTGGTGCTGATGCGGTCATTTGCCACCACACGCATATTCCGGGTGCTTATGAAATTCACGAAGGTAAGCCAATAATCTACAGCTTGGGCAATTTAATTTTCGACCATCCACACCCCCCCGAAAATTGGGATAAAGGTTATGCCGCAATTCTGAAATACTCTTCGGATACCAGGAAATTCATCGCTTTTAATTTTTTGCCTTACAGTCAATCAGTTAGCCAAAAGGGTGTCAGAAAAATGTACGGTGATCAAAAAGCCAATTTCCTGCTCCAATTAGATAAATTCTACACCGTCTTGCAGAATAATGAACTTTACCTTTCCGAATGGAAACGATTCTGTTTTTCAAAGAAAAACCTTCTGTTGTTGAAGCAGTATTCACCTTTTATGTTTCGTGGAATGAGAAAAGTGAGTTCAATACTAAATTCTGAAAAAATATTTCTGTTGAATAAGACCAGTAGAAATGTAAAATTAAATATGATTCGTTGCGAGTCTCATCTTGAGATGTTGAGAACTATCCTTACAGAAGAGTAGGTTGAAAAATTTATTATGAAAAAAATTATTTGTCTTACCGATTATCATAATTATTTCGGCAGTAAGTGGAATTCTGATCCGTATCGATCCGGTATGGATAAAGAGTACTTAACTCGCTTGTTTTCGGATTCGGGCTATGTCGTCGAATATATATCCATGGCGGAGGTTGATTTTTCTGATCCTAAATGGAAAGGGCAACCTGTACTTTACACTTCGTCCGAGGAACATGGTTACCACTACAAAAGTTTCATTGAAGATGTGGTTTTTGGTCTTGACCGCGCTGGTGCCGTATTGATTCCCAGGGCTGATTTTTTAAGAGCCAATAACAACAAGGTCTATATGGAAATACTGCGCCAGGTGGCCTTACCTGATAAATTTAATACGTTAAATGCACAAATATTTGGAACTTACGAAGAACTGGACGCCGTATTAAGTGCAAATCAAGTAACTTTTCCTTGTGTCCTTAAAACGGCGTCTGGTGCAATGAGCAGTGGAGTATTCTTGGCGCATGATGAGAATGAATTGCGCCGGCAAGTCCGGAAAATTGGTCGTACAGCACCATTGAAGGTCATTCTAAAGGAGAAGGCGAGAAGCTATAAGCATCAAGGGTACAAAACCGAATCGTCCTATCAAGGTAAATTTATCATTCAGCCGTTTGTGGCGGGCCTTAAAAATGATTGGAAGGTTATTTCTTTTGGTCACAAATATTATTGTTTTGAGAGGCCGGTCAGAAAAAATGATTTCCGAGCGAGTGGAAGTGGTAGCAAAAACTACATATATGGATCTGAAACAAAGGTGCCGGAAGGGTTGCTGGATTTCGCACGTGAATTGAAAAATATATTTAGTGTACCAAGTTTATCAATAGATATTGCCTATGATGGCAATAAACTACATCTTGTCGAGTTCCAAGCGATACATTTTGGTACGGTAGGTCAGGTTAAAAGTAAAGATTTTTACGAATACTGCCAAGGTAAATGGGAATTGAGGAAAAACATATACGATATAGAGCACGTTTATGTGGACAGCATCGTAGAATATTTAAATCGATAGCATGAAAACCCTCTTCATCTAAAGCGGTAACTTTAAAAAACGGTATCAGCTCGATTGTGAAAAATCAGGGCAGTTCCCTGGAAGAATGCGACTTCACAATTGACTGTTGCAGCATTCAGGACAATGGCCTGCCGGGTTACCTGAAAAAGAAACACCACGATATTATCCACGTCCATTATTCCTTGTCCGCTTTTACGGACACGCTGGCCGTTTGTCGGCTGTTGGTTGTTTCGCTGATGGGCAGTGATATCTGATCGAATTCGTTTGAATCAAAATTTTCACATAACGATTTAACATAATAAGGTTGTAGCTGCATGAAAGTTCTTTTTGTCAGTAGTGGAAATTCTAAAAATTTTGATGTAGCTCCCTTCATAAAGTCGCAAGGAGAGTCCCTCGTTGGCCGAGGTGTTGAGGTCGATTATTTTACAGTAAAGGGAAAGGGTATCTTTGGCTATTTAAATGCGGCAAAAGAATTAAAAAAACATATAAAAGGGAAAAACATAGATCTTATTCATGCACACTATACTTTGAGCGGTTGGGCTGCTGTTTTGTCGAAACCAAGAATTCCAATCATCTTGTCTTTGATGGGAACCGATGCGTACGGTGAGTATGTTGGTGTCAATAAAATCAAATTTTCCAGCCGATATCTTATTTTTTTAACGTACCTCATTCAACCGTTTGTCAATGCGATTATTTGTAAATCAAAGCACATTGAAAGTTTTGTGTATTTGAAGAAAAAATCTCAGGTCATTCCCAATGGCATCTTGCTTGACAAAATTAATTGCGATAAGTCGGGTTTTGAAAAAGAATTGGGGTTGAATCCTACAAAAAAGCATGTGTTGTTTCTAGGAAACAAAACAAATCGTCGAAAAAACTATCAATTGCTTCAAAGTACCGTAGATAGAATTAATTCAGATGAAATTTCTATTGTTGCACCATATCCGGTATCTCATGACCAGGTAATCAAGCATATGAGATCAGTAGATGTGTTGGTGGTCCCATCTTTAATGGAAGGCTCCCCCAACGTGATCAAAGAAGCCATGGCCTGCAACTGCCCGATTGTGGCGACCAACGTAGGGGATATTGCCTGGTTGTTCGGGGATGAGCCGGGGCATTTTATCACCAGTTTCGAACCTGACGATGTTGCGGAAAAAATCCGGAAGGCGCTTGAATTCGCGCAAACTGTCGGCAAGACCAATGGCCGTAAACGGATCATTCAGCTTGGTCTGGATTCTCAGACCGTGGCCCAACGCATTGTTGCTGTGTATCGGTCGGTTCTTTCCTAGCATTTCATACGCTATGAAAATCATCACCATTATCGTTGCCAGGCCGCAGTTTATCAAATCAACCACGGTTTCGCGTGCTATCCGCAGACACAATGACCTGAACAGCACAATCGCCAAGGCAACGTCGATTGATGGAATCATCGTGCATACCGGCCAGCATTTTGACGACAACATGTCCGGGCTGTTTTTCAGTGAGCTAGCCCCCCACACGCCCGATTAAAACCTGGGGATCGGCGGCGGGTCGCATGGGCAGGCACAATCCTTTAAAAATCATAGGTATTTATTATGAGAATAATGATCGATATAGGTCATCCAGCACATGTGCATTACTTTAAAAACTTTATCTCCATCATGGAATCCAAAGGGCATGAATTTTTCGTTACCGCTAGAGATAAAGAAGTAACGCATGATCTTTTAAAATTAAACAATATGGATTACATAAGCAGAGGGAAGGGGCGTCGGGGCTTATTGGGTAAATTTTTTTATATATTTCAAGCCGATTATATTTTATGGCGATTGGCTAGAAAGTTAAAACCCGATATTTTTTTGAGTTTTGCTTCACCATACGCTGCCCATGTTTCATGGCTTATGAAAAAACCTCACATTGTATTTGATGACACAGAACATGCAAAAATGGCACATGCGCTGTATGCTGATTTTTCAGATGTTATTTTAAGCCCGAGTTGTTTCCTGGAACCGTTTAATAAGAAACAACTGTTTTTCGATTCATACATGGAACTTTGCTATTTACATCCGAAATACTTCAATGCTGATGACTCAATATATGAAGTCTTAGGTTTAACAAAAAAAGATCGTTATGTTATATTACGTTTCGTTTCCTGGAATGCGAACCACGACATCGGGCAAGAAGGATTTTCAAATTCAATGAAATATCGTTTAATTAATGAAATCGGAAAGTATGCGAAAATCTTCATATCCTCTGAGAATAAATTGCCAAAAGACTTTGAAGAATACCGATTAACAGTTTCTCCTGAGAAATTGCATCAAGTTCTTGCTTTCGCAGATTTATATATCGGTGAAGGTTCTACAACTGCCTCTGAGTGTTCAGTGTTAGGCGTACCGAATATATATGTGAATAGTTTGAAAGTAGGGCACTGTGATGAGCAGGATAAAAAATATAACATTTGCCATGTTATAAACGATGAAAATAGTATTCTTGACATATCAAAAAAGATACTAAATACACCTGCGTATCGAATAGAGATAGAAGAAAACCATAAAAGAATGCTTGAAGATAAAATCGATATAACAGCATTTATGGTCTGGTTCATCGAAAACTACCCCGAAAGTGCACATATATTGCGTGAGAATCCCGAGTATCAAAAACGATTCACCTGAAAAAATTCAATTTTAAGATAAATAACTGCCAGATGCGGTAATGGTTTGGCATTACACACAAAATAACCCGGGACCTGAATGGAGACCGACGGAAGGATTATTAGAGACGAAGAAGGAAATATAAGAGATGTGATCTTTAGCGTAAGAGATGCAAGGAAAAAAATGTAGCAAATGAGTAAAGAGAAAGAATTAGAAAGACTATTAAAGGAAAAAGAGAATTTACTCCATGAAGTCCATCACCGTGTTAAAAATCACATGGGTACAATCTCGAGTATGATCTCCCTGCGTATAAACACCATTGATAACCCCCAAATACGTGAAGTTCTTGAAGATTTACAGGACAAAGTACACCTTATGCAAAATATCTATCAGTCCCTCTACACCCGGGAGGATGTAGGGACTATTAATATCTCCTCTTACTTACTACCTGTTATCCATGATATTCAGTATGCCTATATCGACAGCCGGTCGATATCGTTAACCACCGATATAGAGGATATAGAAGTTAGTTCAAAACAGTCTTTACCTGTCGGCATAATAACAACGGAGCTCATAAGCAACTCAATTAAATACGCATTTACTAAAAACGGAGAAGGGAAAATCCATGTATCAATTCACACAGAAAAAGAGAATGCCGATTTTCTCTGTATCGAAGTCTCCGACAACGGAAAAGGCATGCCCCTCGAACTAGTAGAGAATAGAGAATACGGCTATGGGCTCACTCTGGTAGAATCCTATACAAAACAGTTTGACGGAATCATGAGTATACACAACGCCGGAGGAACAACTGTTCGTGTGATATTGGAGCTGGGATAGTCTCTATGAAATGGATTTTCAATATATCCTCACCCCTTGCCGTCGGGAATTGAATGAAAATTTTTCTATTGACAAACAAAAATATTGTGAATATATTAGAATACATAAGAACATTATTTATTCTGGAGGCTATTCAATGTCTAAAACCGTAACACTGCGATTAGATGATAAAAGTTATGAAATTATTAAACAACATGCTCAAGCGGATAACCGTCCTTTATCCAACTATATTGAAACAGCTACATTAAAATATATTGAAGAAATTGACTACGTTGATGATTACGAAATGGAACAGATTTTAAATGATAAAGAATTATTAGAGTCTTTAAGAGACGGCAGTGCTGATGCTGCACATAAAAAAGGCCGATTTGTTTGATGAATTACCGTATTTTTGAGACTGATTATTTCATTAAAAAAAAGAACAAATTTAATAAAAAACAAAAAGATATTATAGAACACAGATTACATCTAAAAGTGTATCCACAACTCTCTGAGCAACCATATTTTGGTAACAATATCAAGAAACTAAAAAATTACCATCCGGAAACGTGGAGATATCGAATGGGCAATTTCAGGCTCTTTTATGAAATATCTGAAAAAGAAAAAATAATATTTATCACTACTATTAGTACAAGACAACGTGCATATTAGAGAAGTCGTTGCTATTGTCACACATTTCTTGAAACCGTCACATAAGAGACCAATGGACTTTACCCACAACACCTACACACAGCTCGTACATGCCCTGAAGGAGCATTGCTATCCCTTCTACCCCTTTGCCAGCCGTGTTTCCCTCATCATAAACACCCACCCGGAGCACTGGGCGCGCAAAGGAAGCGAGTGGATGCGCATAAAGGCAGTCAGGACGGTACGGAACGGTGCGAAGCGTGTTTTTTTCCGCAAGCGCTGAAAGCATAAAGACACTAATAAATAAAGGAAAAACCGATGAAAACAAAACTACCTCCTACCGGGCCTGGGACAAATACGACGACCTTACCACATTTACCGACCTCGAGAACGAAGATCCTGAAGATATATTTACAGAAATAGACTGAACCTAACCGAAGGAGACCTCCAGGCTCGCATTCGCATTCCCATTTTGATAAGAGTGATAGAGACCGGTTAGCAAAATGAATGCCGGATGCGGAAGACAGGGAGGGACACGAATAAAAAATGGGCCTGTATGAGGTCAAAAATTAGCAAATAATCCAAAAAAGTGCCGATCTGTGGCCTTTTCTCAAAAAAATCGAACTTGGCACGATGCTTGCTTTACATGGGTAAAGGGGAGCATTCACCTTTGAAGTTCTTTCGGAGGGCAGACCAGCCCTTACGGAACGAAAGCGAAATGCGGCAACAGCCACGGTCGGAGTTCTTTTTTCCGGCAGAGATTAATTACCCACCAATATCTTGAAAAGGAGGAAAAAGCTATGAAAAAATTATTAGGAATGTTCTTGTTAGCTGTTTTTGTGTTCACCGCTGCAGCGGAAGCTAAGGAGAATTATGAATTCGAACATGTGAAAGTAACTACTCGCGACAATAATGTATTAAAGGTATCGGCAAATGATCAAGTAATAATGTTCAACTACATACAATTCAATTACTTTATTACTGTTTCCAATGCAGAAAAAATGATCGAAATACTGGAAGTTGCCATGGATAAGCTAACGGAAGAAATAGATTATAGCAAGGATTATGTGACAAACAATAACCCATCGCTTACCAATATCTATAAGGGAGAAGACTATGGATACGATTTTTATCTTTGGTCGAAACCAAGAAGGCTTATCCTTTACCTAATAGGGAATGACAACTCGAAAAAACTCACGTTTGAACCCGAAAGTGTGAGACAACTTATGAATGCACTTAAAAACAAAGTTGAACTGGTACACATGCTCAAACAGGAACAGGAAGAGTGGATGTGGCCTGAGGAAATCGATGAGAGAATTTTGGAGGTGAAATAATGAAATATACAGTTACACAGAGAAGTATTTTTAGAAGTGTCGTACTCTTTTTTTTACTGATAACCGCTTACAGTTTTCTCGAAGCCCAGTCTTACACATATGACGCTTCCCGGCAACCCGAAACGCAACCGGGTGAATCAGTAACCGGTAAATCAATAGAAGAATTGTACCTCTCCTCTACCGTCAGCCTTGATGCCCTCGGTATCCAACTTGAGGGAGGGACCCCTGACCAAAAGATGCTGGCCATGGCCACCCTGGAAAATCAGATGGAAAGGAATATTGAGGAGGGGAAAGAAGATGATATATACAACATTCTCGTTCCCATAGTCGAGAAGGGAGTCCTCGACGTAACCGGAAACGAAAATTCCATTGAGGGATACAACGCCGTTGCCAGAAAAGAGGCGGTGCGCCTTTTGGGAGTGCTCGGCACCACCACGGCGCGGGACCAGCTGGTACTTACCGTCAAGTACGATCCCGATCCGATGGTGCGGGCGCAGGCCCTCTTCGGGCTGGGGAAAATCGGCACCGACGATAACGGAGATGTGACCAGAGCCATTGCCAAAATGCTTTTCAAAGAGACACTGCGGAGGCCGCCGAGCGAGAACGCCGTGTATGCGGGTATTCTGGCAATCGAGCAAATATCCGCCGATCCCCTGAATACGGTCGACGATTATGTACGGGAAGTGCTGGTGGATATTGCCGCCTGTGGAAGCTGTGTGCGTCTGCTGCGTAATAATGCGCTCAGGGTGCTATCTAAGATGTAAATAGGTGCAAGGATGATTCTCGCCTCGAACCCGGGAAAAACTCATACCCGTTTCGCGTAGAGCTCATTGTCGAAGGTTAAACGAAAGCTCAAACCGTTTCGTTTAGTCAGGGTAACCGAACCTCCGAGTTGATCCTTCACGAGACTGTAGACGATTTGAAGACCGAGATTGCCTTGAGTTATGGGATCGAAACCTTCCGGCACGCCTACGCCGTTGTCGCCGATCTCCAAAACCGGGACCATATTATCTACAAAAAAGAGCTTCACTTCGATAATTCCCTTTCTGCCGTTGGGAAAAGCGTGTTTGAAGGCGTTGCTTATGAGTTCGGTCACAACCAGTCCGACAGGAACGGCGATGTCGATGAGTACGGGGATATCGTCCATGGAGTACCGGATAGAAACGTCTGTGAGTTCATCTGAATGAAAATCCTTTATTATAAGAATGAGGCTTTCGAGATAGTCACGGAGATTGAGTTGCGAGAGGTCTTCTGATTCGTACAGCTTCTGGTGGGCCAGTGCCATCCCGAGGATTCGATTTTCGATTTCCTTAAATGTCGTGCTAAGCTGTGGATCATTCACCTCGTGAGTTCTTAGTCGGAGCATGGAAGCGATAACTTGCATGTTGTTTTCCGTACGGTGATAGAGCTCACGCAGCAGGATCTTTTTTTGAGACAGTTCATGTGCAATTTGTTCACTAGTCCGTTTTCGCTCCGTCACATCCTGCAGAGTCCCATGCAAGCCGGTAATTCGTCCATCCGTATCGTAGACCGGTTTGATGATCGTTGCAAACACGACTAATGTGCCGCCGGCGGTGGTGGCGCGGAGGTCTAACTCCTTGCTTTCCCCGCTTTCAAGAGCTTTGTCTGCATAGCTCCTGAAAAGCTTTGCCTGCTCAGGAGCGTAGTGGGTGGATGGTTCATCGAATCGAACCGGCTCCGATTCGGCATCCAATTCGTGAAGACGGTACATTTCATCTGACCAGGTGAAGGTGTCGCCGACGAGATCGTATTCCCAGCTGCCGATTTTTCCCACCTTTTGTGCCTCTTTGAGCTTGGCTTCACTTTTCCGCAGCTTACGGGACGTGTTCAGGGCGTCTCTCATGGCATCAAAGGCTTTCCGTCGTGATGCTTCCAGTTCCTGGTTGCTCTTCCGGAGATCGAGTGTGCGAAGTACAATCTTTTCCTCGAGGCCGGCTTGGTGTTCCAGTAATCTCCGTTCGAGATTTTTCTGGAATGAAATATCCGTCAACGTGAGGCTTACGAATAAATCCCGTTGGGTTCTCTTAGACGCCATATTATTGGGTGAATCGTAGACAAAGGGTGCCATCGAACAAAGATAGTGCGTGTCATCGGACGAATTATCGTTAGAAGAAGAGTTAAACATCATGAGATCCTTCTGAACGTGTTCCGAAATACCTCGTTTCAGTAGGGAAGTAAATTGGGCGTTTACTCCCTCCGGAAGGATATCGATGATCTGTCGGCCCATCACTTTTTCTATGGGTACTCTTATCATCTCCGCGAATCTCCTGTTGCAATAGATTAGTGTACCCCCCTCGGAAATAATAGCAGCCCCTTCATGCATCTGTTCGATGAGAATACGATAGGTTGTTTCCGCCGAGGAGAGGGAGTAGATTTGCTCTCCGACATCAGTCTTCACTACGATTGCATCTACTTCACCGGAGCGTATTGCCGCCAGTGTCTCTTCAAGTTCCTTAAGGCGGGTTCGGAGGATTTCGTTTTCCTCAGCGAGCCGACAGCCCTCTTCCGGCTTCATAGTTATGTGTCTCCGACCTTCTTCAGATCAAGTCCAATGAGCAGCTTGTCCTTGTCCGACATGTCCCCGATGATCTTCCGCAATGGTTCCGGGAGTTTTTTAACTAGAGTCGGCACGGCAATTATCTGTTCTCCCTCCGCCAGGGTGGGTTTTTGATAAAGGTCTACCACGTGCAGATCGTAGCGGCCCCCCAGATGTTCGTCACATACGTTTTTTACGTTTTCTATCGCACGTTTTGACGTGGTAGACATTCCGGCCACGTATAGGCGTAAGACATAGTTAGAGGCAGTGGATTCTGAAGATACGAGGGCCTCATACTCCTCAGTGTTCATTTCATCATTGTTATGCATCTGCTGCCTCTTGTGTAAGGGGTTGTATGTCTAGTCCCACTAGTACTTTCTCCTCGTTCGACAGGTCGCCGATGATCTTCTTGACCGGTTCCGGCAGCTGGCGTATCAGCGTAGGTACGGCGAGAATTTGGTCACCCTTGGCGAGTGTCGGGTTCTTGATGAGGTCGATGATTTTGATCTGGTATTTCCCCTTGAGGTGTCGTTCACAGATCTGCTTCAAATTGCGGAACGCAGCAATCGATTTCGGGGATTGTCCGGCAACGTACAACTTCAGAATCCAGATGTCATCGCTATGTGCTGCATGGTTGTGCTCTTGTGAGAATGTGTCGGACATATGCTACTCCCCTATGCCTTTTTTGCTTTCCAGCATGCCCTGCCGCCGTAGCTGGGTTTGTTCGAACTGCCGGGTGAGTTCATCGATCTCGTTCTGCGTCTCTATTTCATCGGCTTTCATTTGTATCTGGGTGAGCTCGATCTGCGATTCCGCCGCCTTCTTCTTCCTCTGGAGCGTGTTTTTCAAACGATCGATCCTTGTTTTAAGCATTTCGGTCTCTTCCTCGTCAATTTGTTCCTGCACGTAGCGGGCCGAGCCGGTCAGAATTCCCTCCGTTCCCAGGTAGACTTCCTTGAGCTGGACTCCATGGGAAGTGATGAGGAACTCCCGTATTTGATTCGAATTGGCGATCCCACGGGATTTCAGCACGTACAGTCCCCGGTTTCGCTCTCCGTTTTCCTCGATGTCGCGAAGCAACAACCACGAATCCATGAGAGAGGAGATACCGACATCAGTCCCCGCTTCCGCTAGGGTTCCCGATGTAAGGGCGGTGAAGTAGCCGGTTACCGGCTTGGCCTTGAGAAAATCGATCAGTCGTGTCAGCATAGACTTGACTTCCAGTTCGTTCTCGTTGGACAGATACGCATTGATTGGATCGATGATCACCACCGAAGGTCTGTACTCGGAGGTAAGACGGTGAAGCATAGTGAGGTGTGATTCCAGACCGTATATGCTGACCCGTTCAGAATGGAACTTCAGGAGCCCGGATTGCTCCCATGACGACAGATCGAGTCCGATCGAGGAAAGATTTCTCTTTACCTGGGTACCCGATTCCTCGAAGCTGAGGTACAGGACCTTCTCTCCTCGTCGGCAGGCAGCATCCGCTATGTGACCGCACAAGCTCGTTTTTCCGGTTCCGGCCGTACCCGAAACGAGTATGCTGGTTCCGTGGTAGAATCCTTCCCCCCCGAGCATCTCATCCAGAGTGTACCGCCACAGATGAATTGACCAAAATCCACACCTGGTTTGACCAAATTTTTAACTTTTTTCCACACCTGGTTTGACCAAATTTCCGTGTTTTTCCCTGCCTAAGCTTGCTTTTTCGTGCTATCTCCATGAACCGTCAATATAGACTTTTCTCGAAACGGATCCGTCTCCCGGATTATACAGCAAGTGCTCTTGTCCGTTTATCGGATTGCTTGGGTATGTAGGAGAAACACCGTCCCAGTATGATAATGTTCCTACGATAGCGCCGTTGATTCTATGCGCTACAAGTTCAGCGTTTCTCGGCGATTGATGGTCTCTAATTTTTACAGACTCCATGTAGTTGATAGCCCCATCCATGATCACTACATTGTCTAAAACCCCCTTAAAGTACCTATTATCAGCCCTTCCAAGGTAGTTTAATCCGTCTTGAGTGTTTATTGCTAACGAGAAGGGAGCCGACTCGACGGTGTCTATAAAAGAGATCCAATCAGTACCATTGTAATAAACTTGAATGAAGTGCCATATATTGTCATTAACTAATGTGGAATTAATCTCATACAAACCCCCCAAATATCTCACCGATAACTTCCCGTCGATTATCTCAATTGATGTCTCGGATCCCAATTGTACAATAGGTCCGCCGTCAGAAGTTTTAACGGCGCAAGAAAAGCCTCTCTCTGCGTTAGATCTGAACCCGTAATCAGGCAAAGTCACGTAGTCGTATTCCCCGTTCATCTCTATTGCTTTATGAGTGATCCCTTGTACTCTTTTTAGGGATCCGACAGTCCCTGTGTATGTATCATAGCCGTCTATTAGCTGAGCGTTTGGAATGAGTTGAAGAGTGTATGAAATGGATCTCACAATGGGTTGAACCCCGTTAGAAACAAAAGAAACGACAATATTCAGCGTGTGAGTTCCTGCTCCTATCGAGATTTCCGCCCACTCTCCTTCCGGTAATATAGGCCCTCCTATGCCAAGAGAAAGGTTTAACTTAGTGTTTAAATTCTTGTTGTAATCTACGTCGATTTTAACCCAAAGCGACTGCTCCGGAAGGACGGAAACTTGAATTGGACGTATCGCTCTTACTTCACGCTCAATAGAATGGTTAGGGAGGCCGTACAACCTGCCGGTGTTGCCCGATATTGATGCGTAGAATCTTGGAGACTCGTAACTAACTGATGCGCCATAGACGGCGTTACCAATTATCACTGTATAAGCTCCTCCTCCTCTGCTACGGTCATACCGATGCGGTCAAGGAGGTTTCCTGGCATTATTCCCCATACTTCTTGATAGTATTCACTGCCCTCTTCCGCGGACCCTTTGTCCACTACTCTGTGGGTGGCGTCGTTTATACCGTCAGCCTCAGATTCCAGCTTTCCGGCAAGCACCCATCCCTCTCTGTTTTCAATTGCCCGTCGGATAAGGCTCTTCGTTTTTTCCGCGTTAATTTCCAGTGCATTGATAACATCTTGTTTACTGTTGATGTGTTTCGGATATCCTCTCATTTCATTTCTCCTTAAGTAAATGTATAATATCTATCCACCTTTTGTATTTTGGTTGCAAAAGGTAAGTATTCACGATATTTCCCGATCTGGCCGATCAAGACCTCAGACCCCGTAAACAGGACGCATGGATCATCATCTCCGTCGATCGTAAACTGCAGCGTCATATATCTGCTTCTGCCCTCGTCCTTGTATCTACTCTCTTTGACCCGCGCATCATGAACGGTTATCTCGAGGTTTAAAACCTCGTCTATTCTCTTCTTTTTTCCCTCAATAGGCTTATCATCTCCGGCGAAGTCGGAGAATCTATGCACAGAGCCCATCAATTTCCTCCTTTATTTCGTCAATATGCATGGCTTGTCTTAGGTTGTAGGCATTAGCCCACCGAAGCCACCCCTCAGTAGAAGAGACAACAGATCTCGCTCTTTTTGCGTCTACTAACCCCTTATTTATCTCCCATCTTAGGTGTGATATTCTTTTCTTCACTCTTCTTGCCGTGCTTTTTCTCACTAAAACATATTTTGCGAAATGCCTATATCCCACGAAATCTACACCCTGAGACACCGGATATACTCGATCCTTAGAAAGAGTAAGTTTGAGGCTTGATTTCAGAAACTCTCTTATCTGGTCCTGAAATTCTCGAAGAGCTTTTTTTGAATGAGAGAAAAGGAGAAAATCATCGTTGTAGCGTACATACCCTTCAGGCTTAAGGGTGTGGCGAACGTATGTGTCGAGTTCGTTGAGTACAAGATTCCCGATCCATTGGCTGGTCAGATTGCCGATAGGAATATTCCGGTCACCAGGAAATGATCGAATAATGTCCTCCATTATCCATAGGACCCATTGATCCTTTATCTTTCGTTCAACAATATTCATCGCCACGTCATGGCTGATCGATGGATAAAATTTCTTCACATCGCCCTGCAGACAATATCCGCCACGTCTCACATTTTCCATTACCAATCTTGAGGCACTGTGCTGCCCTTTCCCTGGTCGGCATGCGTGAGAGACTGGATCGAACATCCGGTCCCAAATAGGAGCTATGACCGCCATTAGTGCATGCTGGACTATCCGATCAGGAAAGAACGGGAGAATAAATATTTCACGTTCTTTTGGCTCATACACCTTTTTACAGCGATACTCTGCGGTAGAAAAAGTTTGATCGGCCATCATACACCGAACTTCCTCCAGTGCAAGCTCTTTTCGGATTTCTACTTCTTGCACGGTGTTCTGCCAGGTCTTTCCTTTTTTTGCTCTACTATAGGCGAGCTCGATGTTCTCTTTGGTAATTATCTTTTCTTTGAGATTCCCATATCTTTTCATGATTTTTATAATGTGTTGCCGGACTTTCGCTATAACTACTAACCCGGCAACACCCCCGTTTTGTATTCGGCCATTCGGCCAGGCCGGTACAGCCAGCCGTAGGGTCAGCTCAGCTAACGCCTGCGTATCCGTGACGCCCCGCCCCGCGTTATTCGCATTCAGATTCAGCGCGGCATTATTCGCATTCGCACTGCGTGAGCCGCAGTTCGCACTGTTGGACCAATTCACGCTGAAGTGGGAGCTATGTGCTGTACCAGCCTCTATATTCATACTAAATATCCTTGGGACCCGCTGCAGCGTCAAGCGCTGCCCTTCGGCTCCGCGACGCCCCGCCCCGCGCCATTCGCACTCAGAATCAGCGCGGCATGAGTCGCATGCGCACCGCGCGAGCCGCAGTACGCACCGTCGGACCAATTCACGCCGAAGCGGGAGCGGTTCGGCATCGAATAGTCTTGTCCAGCCACATTTACATCGTTCGCATCAAAGTTGTTGCCCCAGGAGGACCGAGAGTTGCTCGTAGAATCCCTGCCCCACTGATATTGCACACCGGTCATGTCCTCCATACCGATTAGAGATACGATTCTCTGGCCGTTTGTAGCAACGTGACCGCCGGTATTACCGGGATCAGCAGACCCGGAAATGTTTACCCCCTGCGGCGACCCGAGCGACATATTGACGTGCTCTTGTCGACTGATACTCATATAGCCGACGGCTCCGAGGTCCTGGTCAAACCTGTTTGCATGAAACTTTTCGAGACTGGTGCCATCTGCGGGATCTGCGCCATATACGCTCACCAGTTTTAATTGGGCTGCATCCCATGACGGTAGATAAATCATACCCCACCTATTATCTTTAGGTGAGAAAACAGCACCCTCTCTGGAGGCCCCTTCATGAGGTCGGTGTAGTATATCCTGCACGGAATGAGGAAGGATGTCTCCAACCAAAAACCCCTCAAGCCAGTGTTTTACATCCCCGTTACTGAGAGATTGCTCGGCTGCAAAGGCTTCATTAAAGTAGTCTTCATCCTTTCCTCTATTCTCGTATGGGTATACGTCGGTGCCGATATCCGCGCAAAGGCAGTGGAACTGGCCGACTTTGCGGGAATTGTCGGCGGTGTAGCCAGACGGGAATGTACTATTTGCCGATAAAATGAAGACCGGCACATATCCCGCTTCGGGCTCGCAAGCGTATATGTAAAAATCTTGTCCTGCTCTATTTGCCGGTGTCGTCCAGTCGGTTGTAAGGTCGTCCCAGGATGCGGTCTCGTTTAATCGGATCTCTATCTGTGACTCGAGCACGTACCCGTAGCCGTTTATATTAACCGTTAACTCGTCCGGAGAAACGAGGGTGTACCTGTCGGATCCAGTGTTGCCTTTTACTCTCCATCTAATGTTTCGCCCGTAATGGCCAGGTACGGATGCGGCGGCCAGTTTTCCGTTTATCGCTTTTTGAAAGTCCGCTACGGCCGCGTAGCTGTGATACAGCTCCACCCCTTCGTATGCCGCGTTAATTATCTGCACTTGAGTGTGTACAAGAGCCGATTCTCCAAACGCATTAGTGAGTGTTTTTTCAGAGTCAAGCTGATAGTCAGTTCCCTCTACCAGTTGAGTGCCGGCCTTTCCGGCACCGGTCCACACTTCGAGGTTTTTCCAGGCATCGTGACGTAGGCTGTAGGCGGCTGCGTCCGGAGTGTGTTTTTCGTCGTCAATCTGTACTCCCGTCGGGTTCCAATTGATCCATCTACTCATCGTTATCTCCTTACCATTTCCCGATAATTATGTTGTGCTGCACGGTCATCCCGTGCCGATCGTACTGCTGCCAGTCGGCAGGATCCGCGTCCATTGTTGTTTGTTCCCCAAACTCCCTCTCTCCGATGGCCACTCCGTCGTTACAGTCGTAATATGCGATGGCCGCGGAAGGGAGAAATTCACCAACCCTTATAGACCGAGTAAACTCGACTTGACGGGTATCTTTATAGGCGGTAATTCTCGCAACTTCTTCCATGCTCCCGAGCAGCTGCTCGAAGAACTTGATCATTTCAGAGTTAATGGACAGCCTCCGCTGACGGTCGTCGGAGATTCCCTCAAGGCCTGTATAATCACTGAGCGCGAGGTTCTCGAACTGACCCACTAAAGCCTCTATGACCCCGGCTTTAATATGGTTTGCTGCGATGGTATCCTTTGCGATAACCCTACTCGGTAACAAACTCATAGGAGCGTCGGAATACGTCCATCCTGGAGAGCGTCCACCTTGTTTCGTGACTTGTCTTATCCTGTAGTAGAGGTGGCGTGGCTGCGGATCCTCGGCATACTCTTCCTCACCTTCCAAGGATCCAACCGGCGGAATGTCGTTGTGAATAAACCGCTCTATTCCGAAGGGTACAAAGTACACCCCAGGCGTATCTTCCCTCCAGTGCACGCCGTCAAAGCGCGGAGGATACCAGTCGTCGCTTGGGTTTCCTGTCTCTGAAACAGAGAGCTCGTAACCGGCGCAGTTTGTGAGGTTGAGTTGACGGTCCCACACGAGCAGTATTGCCGCCGTGCCGTATGCCTGAGCCAGAAACTGAGCTACATTTTCCGGTATGATAGTTGATCCGGAGACCGGGTTTTCATAACCGATCTCGAGATCGGAGTACGAGACCGAAGCGGCTGCGGTAGCAGTCGCTTTGTCGGAAATGTCCTTGATGTCCGCCGCAGGGTTATAAATATCGATGATTTTCGGCGGCTCATACTTGTCCCCCGGTTTGGTGATCTTCGGGTCGTACAGAGGGATCTCGTAGGAGGGGTCGTCGATGCCGAAGATGCCGGGGGCGTATTCGACCATGGTGAGCTTTGCCGACATCTCTTCGGCCGGCTCGATGCCGGTGATGATCATATCGACGGTCTCGCGGCCCCATTCGCCATAAGAGAACAGGTCTCCGGTCGAAGGGCTCTCAGCCGGAGCGACGGGGCTGCTGAGCCCAACCTCGTACCAGTCGCCGGCGGCGGTCACGAGCTGAGCGGTGAGAAAAGTACCGTCGGATCTGCGGATCGTCAGCCCGTAGGTTTTGCCGTCCTCCATCGAAAGCAGCTCATCGACGCCAAGGTGGGTGATGTAGCCGGATCCGTCGGCGGTGAGCGTCGTGATGCGTCCGGAGGCGATGCCGTACAACGGAACGTCGTGAGAGACAAGCACGCGGTCTCCTCGAGTACACACCAGGTGTTCGATGTCGACGTTAATCGAGAATATCTCCGGCCTGAGCCGAGTGACCGCCAGCATATAGCGGCCGGTCTTCCATGCCTGCTCGGGGCTGGTTATTCCCCAGCCGTCGACCTTCTGAAACCTGCTTGCCGGTGTCAGTCCGCCGGATCCGTAGGCGTTATAGCCCTCGTCGTAGACGATCCTCTCGTCAGATTGCCAGCCCATGTCGGCATTGATAAAGCTCACCTTCAGGGCATGCGGCTTCTCCGGAAACTCTTTCTGCCCGGAAAAGCCCCAGCTGTTTCGAGGGGTGAAGTGCTGAATCGGAGTAGCCCGCTCGGCATCGAGTATCACCGTGTACTTTCCGTCGATGCGCCCCGGGTGAGCGCGTCCGGCGGTACAGATTGCCTGCAGCAGTTTGTCTCTCGGCTGCTCTCTTGAGATGACGGCGTTTACCTCGTAGCCGTGTTCATCACACCACTGATGCCAGCTCTCGAGGGTCGGCCAGTCGATTCGGTCGTATGATACGGGGCGCGAGTTAATGTGGCTGGTCAGTACGTAGAGATACATCGATGCCGGGTTGCTGGTCAGCTCAAGCGACCAGGCCGAGGGGCCGGATCCGGCCGTCGGGCCGCGATAATTAAGGATTCTTGTCTGAGCTACACAGTTGAACTGATCGACGGTGCCCTGAAACTGGTCGGAGGCCTTGACCTTGAGGCCCACAATGCAAAGCTCGGGCCGCATATCGTCGCTGATAGGCGGGTCGGGAATAAAGGCACGCAGAGAACCCCAGTAGACCGAATCGATATACCTGCTGTCGGTAGTGTCTGCGGTCACCCGTTCGAGCTTCACATCGTATTGACGGTCGGGGTGCCAGTCGGCGCCGGTCTCATCGGCGTTGTCGAGGCTCTTCTCGAGGCTGCGACGGAGGGTGGTTACCTGGCTGGCGGTGACCACGGTAGAGGATCCGTCCCAATAGCCGAGCAGCTGATACTCGGTGTCCGCGGCGCCGTGAGGCTTATAGTAGGCCCGCACGTCGACCGATCGATTCTTCTTATCGTTCTCCTCGTTGTATTTCACCAACCCTCGCGGGAAGGCGATATCGACACCGATCCTTCTGGTTCCAGAAGGGGTGGTCTGTACGATCGCCCCGCTACCGCCGCCGGAGAGCTGGTTCTTTATCTCGCGGCCTACGTTTGTCTCCTTGCAGATCTCCCCGTAGTAGGCGGAGAGAGAGCCGTCGGTGATCACTTCCACCGGGGAGACGTCGTGGTATTGATCTACCGGTGTGTCGCCGATTTTCATGGTATCGGTCTCAACAACCAGATCGTTATAGCCTATTACGAACAGCTGGTGCAGGAACTGGGACTGTCCGTCTACGGAGGTGAAGGGCAGCGCCCCGTGATCGGGGGTGATAAGGTGGCGGCCAAGGATAAGCGGGACGGGTCCGCCGCGATTGGCCCTGTTACGCGAGCCGCGGATCGATGGGTCCTGCTCGGTATTCTCCCGGCTCTGGGGAGTGGGAAACTCCATGTTGTAGAGAGTGTAGCCGGCGGCCATCATGGATATTCCCGAGCCGATCATTCCGGCGGCAAACGCGCCTCCGATCCCGGTC